>CAYGZC010000334.1:0-5178 GCA_964354225.1 uncultured Chlorobiaceae bacterium
CATCCAAAATTCTTTCAAAATACTTAAGATAGCTTCGGTGGGATAGAAGTTCCTTCGCCATCTTCATTAGGTGCTTGGATTCTTTTTTGTTTACTACCCAAACGGATTCTTCGAATCTTTTCTCAGATTCTGGAATTTGAAACTCGGAGAGCATCGGATTGACTGTTGTTATTGTTGATGTTCGATGACTAATTTTGTGCGTTGCTTCAATTGAAAAATAATATTTGTCTCTCTTTGGAAGAGATATAATATCATACATGTAAGATATACCATCTCTATGGCACTTCATTTAATAAATCGCAATAAATTTTCTGATTAACCTTCGTAAAATGTTTTAAAGAGAGGTTTGGATAACCAAGAAGTAACCATTGAAATGATGCTTTATCTTAAATATTATAAACTGTCGCATTTCTTCTTTCGAAAAAACAATGTCTATTCTTTTTCTGATTGCATTTTCTTCGTCATCGTTATGGCATGGCAAAATGAAATTCAAAGTATTATCTGCTATTTCAGGATATTTAGTTGTGTTGAGAATATTTCCTTCTGCCTTTACTTCTGTCATTATTCTGAAGCGTAACTTGACTGATGCCTTTTCTACTGTTCTAACTTTGCTGAAATTTTCTTGCTCAGAAAAAATGGAAAGCAACAACGATTTGAATTCATCAGAAACTTCTTCCCCGCTTTCTTTTAGTCTCTCTTCTAGAACTTGTGAAAACGATTTGCTGATTAAATCTCCAATACGGATTGTTTCAAAGAAACTTCCATAAACAAGGCAGACTTTAGTACTTTTCTTTTTTCTTCCTCTAACAAGATAAAACACATCTCGTACAGGGAGCGAATGAATGTCATCGCCGGCTTTCTCCATCTGCATCTTAATTATGCTATTATCGCCAGTGATGATTTTAGCAATATCTTTACTCCTTGATGGGATTGTGGAATTGAACGATGATACGGTGTATGAATCACTATCTTTTAACTCAATCAGTTCTCCTCCCGTGAATACTGATTTTTCTTTATTTATCCTGATGGCCATATCGGGAAATACGCCATCGTTTTTACAAGAAAGCAATTTCTTGTTGAACGGGAATTCATCTAACTTCTTAGATATTTTAAAACGCTCTTTGTTCTTGACGATTGATTGAAAGAAATGGTAAATGGAATACATTAGCCCTCAAATAGATTAAGAGTTTGCACATTTTTTTCCCTTGAAACTATTGTGTCGGATTTCATATCCCATATTTCATCAAGGTTCTCAGTACAAATGAAATCTTTGTAATATTTTTCAATGTTATCCGCTTCTCGGATATTATCGAGTCGTTCTATCATACACTGTACATTGTCGGGGTCAATTTCAATTCCGATGGATTTTCTTCCAAGTTGCTCGGCGACAACCAATGTAGTTCCTGTGCCGGCAAAAGGGTCTAACACAACGTCGCCTGGTTTTGTAGATGAAAGAATTATTCTCAGCAAAAGTGCGATGGGCGCTTGTTGCTTGTGAAATCGCTCTCCTTCAGATTTTCTTATTGCCTCATCACCCGCAAAATACCCTGACGTTAATTCTCGGATGTCGTCCCAAACATCGGTGACATAAACACCGTTGTCTCTCTCATATTTGTAGTTGGCAGGAAGAGGTGGAGATATCCGCAATCGATTAAAAACTCTCGGTGAACCTTTGGCAGCGAATGCTATTATCTGATAATGTATTCCGTATTTGTTGCTGCAAGGGACAGCAGAAGTTTTTTTCTTCCAGATGACAAGATTTTGTAACAACCAGCCCGATTCTCGAAGACATCTTAAAACAAATTCTGCGTTCTTTTCTCTTTGCATGAAATATATTGCTCCGCCATCGGATGTGATCTTGTGAATATCTGAGCAAACCTTGCGCATCATTTCCCAATATTTTTCTGCAGGAAGATTGTCATCAAAATAATTGTAATCTTTATTCTGGTTGAAAGGTGGATCTAAAAAAGTTAAATCAATTTTGTCGGGAAAAGCTTTTTCTGCCAGGTATTCTGTGCAGTCGCCTTGAATAATCTTTCCGTTTCCTATTGGGAATTCCTTAAACATCGTTATTTATACTTAAACCTAAAATATTATATTGAATCACTCTTTCCTGAAAGATACGAAAATTAAAACAATAATGCCCATCTGATGGAACAACAAAAATCGTTTAACCGTCCAATCAAGGATGATAGGTGTCCCGAATTCTTTGTTCGGGGACTTTTTATAATGTGTTATGCGATTTTGCGCATTTCACTTAGTATCTCCAGGTACATACTTCTGGTTGACAAGTTCCTTTGGAATTGCTTCAACAAACGGGGAAGGCTTAAGCCCATATGGGTTCGGCGTATGAGTGGTCGCTGCACTCCGTGTTCTAGAATGACAGAGGATAAGCTCGACACGAGCTCTTGTCATTGAGACGAACATCAATCTGCTCGCTTCTGCCAACTGTTGCGAAGACAATGAGGGCTTAGGAAAAATGTTTTCATCCAAGCCAACAACAAATACATAATCAGCCTCCAACCCTTTAGCCAGCTGCATGGACATTATTCTCACGCTTGCTTTACCTGCTGCGCCACGTCCTTTGACCTCGTAAATCCACGTAGATATCTCTTGAAACATATCCGAGGGTTTCGCCCAGGGTTGTAGAATACGGCCGATAGATTCCAGAAAATTCGTGGGAGGAACGTCATAAGTTGTGCAGACTTGTTCAAGCAAAGTAAGTATGCTTGTCAAAAAGGATGATTTGCTTGCGTTGGCTTTCAGGGAATCATAGAGGCTACACTTTTGCTTGATTACCGTGTCCCAAAGAGAGCTAACCTCAGCCAGATATTTTTCTCTCTCTGAGATCTTCTCCGCCTTCCGCGCTCGTTTCGATGGGATAGTAAAGTTGTCCGTTTGAATGAGATTATCTATCGTTTGACGAAGGGAGAAATGGGCACCTCGATCTGCAAGCCAGTCTCCCAAGATGTCAAGACAAGTGAGGCCAGCTTCAAGCACCATAGCCCGGCAATCGTAAGCTACCCTTCGTTTGCGCAACCAAGACAAAACGGGTTTCGCAAGGTTCAATTGCGGAACTATGATAAGGACGTCGTGCGATGGCGTGACCTTGGCGCATTTCGTGGCGATAATCTCGGCTTCTTTAGCTTCCGTAGGGGAATTGACTAACTGAATGGGTGTGTCAATAGTACTGAGGAACGAGAGTTTGGATTTTGGCACTCTTTCGGGATTGTATTTCTCAACAACAGCAATTGCACCATTGACAACCGCGGGTGGACAGCGTCGACACAATGGTATCTGGAGTATACTGGCCTTGTCTCCGAAATGATCCTTGAAGCGTCTGACATAGTCCGGAGATCCACCCCTGAAAGAATAAATGCTTTGATCATCGTCTCCAACGGCATACAGCCCCTCTCCATGTTTCCCGGCGAGCAATGAGATCAATTGAAATTGGGCCTCATTTATGTCCTGATATTCATCCACGAGGAGATGAGTTGCTCGTGTTTGATACTCAGATAACAGAGCCGGACTTGACTTAAGTAGTTCACAAGCCTTTAAGATTTGGTCGTCGAAGTCAATGGCATTGCATGCTTGAAGAATGGAATTGTATTTGTCCGTCGTTGATCTAAGGTCATGATCTTTGGGCAGTCTGATGCCCAGTTGCTTGAGTGTGGCCGCTTGGAGCCCCATCGAGCGTTCAAGTCCGCAAAGTTGGGCAGCATCTTCGAAAACCAAACGTTTAAGTGCATCTGAGTCAATGATACTGAAGTCCTCAGTTAGTCCTACCAAACCAAAGTTGTTCACAATGATTTGCAAACCTAAACTGTGCATTGTTGATATCTGGCGGGGCTGCGTGTCGGGCAGCATAAATACGTCAGGCTTTTCTTCATCACTAAGCCGATGCCGCATGTTTAGAGCAGCTTCGGTTGTGAACGTAATGACAGTGATGTTTTCGTGCGGAACTTTCTGATCTTCTACCAACCACTTGACTCGCAAGGCTAAACTGTGGGTTTTGCCTGTGCCTGGTCCAGCAAGGACAAGAATTGGTCCCGGATATACATTGTGAACATCGCTTTTTGGAGTGCTTGTCATAGTCAATAATAGGTTTCTGTGGAGCTAGTGGGTTAACGAATGGCGTTTATCCCACACATGGTAGTCGCAGATGGCTAAAAGGATTTTTTGTGATGAGTACATTCCCACTAATTGAAGCGTCCTCCATAGTATTTAAAATTTTCATTTCGTTTTGAATATACAACACTCATCTTTAAATTGCAACCACATTAAGAAAGCTCCTTTTCGTAAATCCGGTATTTCTTATATAGCTTTCCGCCAACAGCTTCATCGAAGCGGTTGATCAGATCGTTATCCTCGAGGTTCCACGACATCTCGCACCATGTGTATCCTAATCGCGCGCCTCTCTTTACCGTCTCGTAATACAACACGCTGCTAATGCCCGTTAGGCGGTATTCTTTCTTAATGCCGAACACGATCGCCCGCGCTCCGGTTATCTTCTTTTTGTAATAGAGAAACTTTAAGATACCGATGGGACCAAGTTTTCCGTTCAGCTTTTTCAACACCTGATTCATATCGGGGAGAGTGACGCTCACGCCCACCGGCTGTCCGTTGACTTCAGCAAATAAGACGAGCTCCGGCTCACAAATGGGTCTCAATTCTTTCGCCATGAGATCCATTTCTTTTTCAGTCATCGGTACAAAACCCCAGTTTAATTCCCACGCAGCATTGTAAATATCCTTGACGATCGCTACTTCCTGCTTGAAATTTTTCAGGTTAACCGGTCTGATGACGACATTTTCTTTGCTCTTCACCCGCTCTACTAATTTTGCAACCCGGTCGACTACTCCTATGTCGCTTTTCAGATAGGCGTACAAATCTTTTGCTTTAACAAAACCGTACCGCTCGCAAAATTCAAGGTAGTACTTTGGATTATACGGCATCATGATGACAGGATCAATGTCGAAACCTTCCAGCAAGAATCCGCACTCGTCGTTCATGCTTAAATTCATCGGTCCCCGTATACGGTTCATGCCCTGATTCTTGCACCATGTTTCTGCGGAAGAAAATAATGTCTTCGCTGCCTCGTAGTCTTCAACGCACTCGAACATACCGAAAAATCCGGTGCGTTCTTTGTGGAATTCGTTATAACGGTCGTCAACGATA
>CAYGZC010000335.1:0-21028 GCA_964354225.1 uncultured Chlorobiaceae bacterium
CTCTTTCCCACCCGATTTTACAATCTTACCATCAACAAGTACATGAACAAAATCGGGGACGATGTAATTCAATAATCTTTGGTAATGAGTTACAACAATCGTTGCGTTATCCGGTCGTTTTAGTTTTGTGACCCCATCTGCCACTATTTTAAGTGCATCGATATCCAGGCCCGAATCGGTCTCATCGAGGATTGCAAGTTTAGGTTCAAGAACTGCCATCTGGAAAATTTCATTTCGTTTTTTCTCACCCCCGGAAAATCCTTCATTAACCGGACGATTGAGTAATTCCTGGTCAATATCAACTAACTCCATTTTTTTCTTCATCAAGGAAAGAAATTCTACAGCATCCAATTCTTCAATCCCTTTATGTTTCCTGATCGCATTGAGAGCCGCTTTGAGAAAATATGTATTGCTCACACCGGGTATCTCGATAGGATACTGGAAGGCAAGGAATATTCCCTCCCGCGCACGCTCTTCGGGTTTCATCTCAAGAAGATTTTTCCCATTGTAGATAACTTCACCTTCGGTCACAAGATATGTCTCCCGACCAGCAAGCACCTGTGCAAGCGTGCTTTTACCGGAACCGTTAGGTCCCATGATCGCATGAACTTCACCGACATCAACCCTAAAGTTGATTCCTTTTAAAATTGCATTTCCGTTTATCGACGCGTGAAGATTTTTTATTTTAAGCATTTATTTTAATCTCCACATTGGTCAAGTCGTGACTTGTTGCGTCCATAGTTCCATACTTGACGGGATGTTGGATAGAATTCCGGTTAAATTCGTTTAAGTGCAGATGATATTCATTAATTCTATCTGAATCAGATGTCTCTTTTTCATTGGATGAATCTTCAAACCCAAATCCTAAAGCAAATACGCCAATACTACAAATTAAATTTTTACTTATCATAAACATAATTTCTCCATTTTACTTCATGATTCTTTATTCTATTTCTTATTACAACAATCTTTCAATCATCCGACGCTTCCTTCCAGACTTACACCCAACAACTTCTGTGCTTCGACAGCAAATTCCATTGGCAGCTCTCGGAATACTTCTTTGCAAAAACCATTGACAATTAAATTCACAGCATCTTCAGTTGAAAGTCCTCTCTGTTTGCAGTAAAAGATTTGATCTTCATCGATTTTAGTTGTAGATGCTTCATGTTCGACTTTGGAGGATGTATTTTTCACCTCGATGTACGGGAATGTGTGAGCGCCACATTTGTCACCAAGTAAGAGTGAATCGCATTGTGAGAAGTTTCTCGCATTTATTGCACCTTTTTGAACCTTCACCAATCCTCGGTATGAGTTCTGACCGAAGCCGCCCGAGATACCTTTAGAAACAATCGTACTTTTCGTGTTCTTGCCTATATGAATCATCTTAGTGCCTGTATCGGCTTGTTGATGATTTGCGGTAATGGCAACTGAATAAAATTCACCAATTGAATTATCACCCTGCAAGATGCAGCTTGGATATTTCCATGTTATTGCGGAGCCGGTTTCAACCTGTGTCCAGGATATTTTTGAATTCACACCGGCACATTTACCACGCTTGGTAACAAAGTTGTAAATACCACCCTTACCTTCCTTATCGCCGGGATACCAGTTTTGAACGGTTGAATATTTTATTTGTGCATTATCCAGTGTAAGCAGCTCAACCACAGCCGCGTGAAGTTGATTTTCATCCCGCATGGGTGCGGTACAACCTTCAAGATAACTAACGTAGGCACCTTCATCTGCCACAATCAAAGTTCGTTCGAATTGTCCGGTTTGTGCGGCATTAATACGGAAATAAGTTGAAAGCTCCATTGGACAGCGAACACCTTTAGGTACATAGCAAAACGATCCATCCGTGAATACGGCAGAATTCAGAGTTGCAAAGAAATTATCATTGTATGGAACAACTGAGCCAAGATATTTTCGAACTAAATCCGGATGTTCTTGAACAGCTTCAGAGAAAGAACAGAAAATTATTCCGAGATCCTTTAGTTTTCCTTTAAATGTTGTTGCAACGGAAACACTATCGAAGACAGCATCAACAGCTACACCGGTAAACTGCTTTTGCTCTTCCAGAGGGATGCCGAGTTTTTCATATGTTTTAATCAGTTCAGGATCGACCTCATCTAAACTTTTCAGTTTATTTCGTTTGGGTGCAGAGTAGTATATGATGTTTTGATAATCTATGGGAGGGTAGTGAACGTTTTGCCAATTCGGCTCTTCCATAGTTTGCCAATGATGAAATGCTTTGAGACGCCATTGAAGTAACCATTCCGGCTCATTCTTTTTTGCAGAGATGAAACGAATGATATCATCATTCAATCCTTTTGGTGCTGTATCCGATTCAATATCGGTGATAAAACCCCACTTATATTCACTCTGCCCAAGGTTTTCTATTGTGTCTGTTCCGTTCATATACTTTATCGAGGTATTAGGTTATGCAGTTTTTTTCTCAACCCGGGGTAATGCAAAATCTGGATAATTCAGCATCCAAGTCTGATAATCAATTTTCTTGAAGATGCCATTCTGCTCAAACGCTTTTCCAGCATCCCGGGCGATTTTTTCAGAAGACTGATATTTTTTCTTAATGCCATGCTCACGTAGAAATTCCATGATCCCGTAATGAAAATCTCTGAAGAAGATATTAGAGTTGTGAATCATTCTAAATTTTGATTTAAGGAACTTTAAAAATTCTGCTTGATTGGTTAGGATAAAATCCACCTCGCTCATAATTCATTCTTTGATTTGTTAAACATTGACGACTTGATTTCTATTATTGAAAGCTGGTGAGATATCGCGGAGCTTCCGAACATTTTCAATAACTCGATTGATGACATAATTAACTTCTTCTTCGGTTGTAAATCTACCCAATCCGAACCGAATTGCAGTATGTAATCGTTCATTTGGGAGTCTCAGCGCTTTGAGTACGTATGACGGCTCAGGATCGGCGGTACTGCATGCAGCTCCACTGGACACCGCAATTTCTTTCATGCTCATCATCAATGCGTTGTCTTCAACATGGAGGAAACTCACATTCAGGTTGTTCGGTAAGCGTTGTGTTGGATGACCATTGAGGTAGACCTCATCGAGTTGGGATGAAAAGGCAGCCCACATCTTATCGCGGAGATTTTTAATTCTATTTGATTCATTTTCCATGGAGTCAATACAAATCTCAAGTGCTTTAGCTAATCCAACAATTCCCGGGACGTTTAAAGTCCCCGACCGAACTCCACGCTCATGGCCACCGCCATCCATCTGCATTGTGAGTTTTATTTTCGGGTTCGAATTTCTTATGTACAGTCCACCAATACCTTTTGGTCCGTAAATCTTATGTCCCGATATCGACAGCAGATCGATATTCGTTGCTTGAACATTTAATGGAATTTTTCCAACTGCCTGCACTGCATCAGTATGGAAGAACACGCTTTTCTCACGACAGATTTTTCCAATCTCATGAATATCTTGTATAGTTCCGATCTCATTATTTGCAGTCATGATAGAAACGATTATTGTCTTTGGAGTAATCGCTTCTCGCAATTGATTCAGGTCGATTAATCCATGTTCATCAACTGGCAAATATGTTATCTGGAGTTGATGTTTTTCTAATTTCTTGCATGAATCGAGAACCGATTTATGCTCGGTTACTGCAGTAACGATGTGATTTCCTTTTTGTTTCCAGAATTCAGCAATCCCTTTGAGAACAAGATTATTCGATTCGGTAGCTCCGCTTGTAAAAATAATTTCTTTAGCTTCAGCGCCGATAGATTTTGCTATCGTTCGGCGGGCAGATTCGACCGCATCTTCAGCATACCACCCAAACTGATGTTGCCGACTTGCAGGATTACCAAACTTCCCGGTGAAGTAAGGCATCATCACCTGGATCACTCGCGGATCAACAGGAGTGGTTGCATGGTAATCCATGTAGATCGGCAGCTTCATCAGAACATCTCCATAACTGTAAGTTCATCTAAAACTTTGTTGATATTGTTTTGTAACTTCATCAATGGATTTTTAATTGTGCAGGTACTGTGAATGCTGCAATCCTCCGGAGTCTCAGCTTCGCACTGAACGATTGTTACGGTTGTCTTGCCTTCGATGGCATTAATAATTTCGGAAACTTTTATCTCTTCAGGACTGCGCGAAAGTGTATAGCCGCCATTCACACCCTGATATGATGTAATATATCCCTGCTTGGAAAGTTTTTGCATTACTTTAGCGAGGAGTTCGAAAGGTATCTGGTATGTATCGGCAATTTCTTTAGCAGTAAAAATATTCCCTCGCGTTCCAGATGCTATATGCTTTATTGCAATTAAACCGTATTCAACTTTTTTTGATAATTGAAACATAAATCATTCTTTTTGATATACGACCATTTAAGTCTTATTTCTATCCAAAAAAAGATTCCGGAAACCGGAATCTTTTTAACTATTTCCGATAGGACGTTAATTTACACTAATTTTCATTCTTCGATTTTCTGTCGTTGGTCCATGCAAACTAACTTCAACTTTATCTAAGTCTATATGCACAATTTCTTCGCAGTATGCACAAATTTTCGTAACCTGACGATCAAAATTAATCGGATTTCCACAACAAGGGCAACTTGTAATGACCAAGCCAATTACCTTTGCTTTATGCTTCACAGCAATCTACCTTTCTAAATATGCTAAAATTTGATTGATTTTCACGATTTGAGATTTTCTATCTGTAAATATAAACAATAATTTTAAAAAAACAATCCCTATATGAAATTAATTTTTTTTAAAGTGCGTTAGTGGACATTTGACCAATCCGTATAGGGAATGGTTTACTCATTTTACAATACGTCTAAAATGTTTATTTGTTTCTTGCCATTCGATTTTTTTATAATTAACTTTGATTCGTTATGTCAATGAATATTGGAATTGCATGCTACCCGACATACGGAGGTAGTGGGGTAGTTGCTGCAGAATTGGGTAAAGCTTTAGCTGCACGAGGAAATAGGATACATTTCATCAGCTATGCTATGCCATTTCGCCTCGATGGATTCAGTGATAATATTGTTTACCACGAAGTAGAAATCTCTAATTATCCTCTGTTTGATTTTCCACTCTATACTCCAGCACTTGCAAGTAAGATTGTGGAAGTCGCTCAATTCGAGAAGCTTGATCTAATTCATGCTCACTACGCTATTCCTCATGCCATCAGCGCATATCTTGCCAAGCAAATTCTTGGTCAGAATAAAATTAAAATTGTTACAACTTTACATGGAACTGACATTACACTCGTTGGTCTGGAGCCGAGTTATCTTTCGGTTATGAAGTTCAGTATCGAGCAGAGTGATGGCGTCACCGCTGTTTCCCGTTTTCTCAAAGAAAAAACTCTCATAAATTATCAGATCAACAAAGATATAAGGGTAATACCTAACTTCGTGGATACAAATAAGTACAAACGATTAGAATCCACGGACATCTGTAGTCATCTCGCTCCTCGTGGTGAAAAGATATTGATACATGTTTCAAATTTCCGACCGTTGAAAAGAGTTCATGATGTTATTTGGATCTTCAATTTAGTGCGACAAAAGATTCCTTCTAAATTAATCCTCGTAGGTGATGGACCTGACCGATCGAGCTGCGAACAACTTGCGCGAGAGCTAAATATATTTGATGAAGTAAAATTCTTAGGCAAACAAGTCGAGCTTGTGCCGCTTCTTTCGGCTGCTGATTTGTTTATTATCCCAAGTCAATCTGAGAGTTTTGGTCTTTCTGCCCTGGAGGCAATGGCGTGCGAGCTTCCAGTGATTGCTTCAAGTGTCGGTGGTCTTCCTGAACTCGTTGTTCATGGTGAGACCGGATATATTGCTGAAATCGGAGATATAGAGCGGATGGCAAAGTACGCCATCGATCTTCTTAGCAATGGAGTAAAATACAAAATGTTTGCTGCCGAAAGCCGGAGGCGAGCAGCTGAAATGTTCAATAAAAAGAAAATTGTAGATGAATATGAACAATATTACAATTATATTCTTATAAAGTAAGCTTTATCTTGTTTTCAGTCCGATGAGTGTTATGTGGGGCTTACCTATCATTTAAGGTTTCTCAGTAAGATCATTCCACTCGGTCTAACTCAATTATTATCTTTGAATCCAGTTTATGAAACCTATCAACTTCATCATCTTCTTCACAGTATTTATTTCTCTTTATTCGCTATTAAACTATTATATCTTCATTCGGGGATTGCAGGCAATTCCTCATCTCTCTGTATATCGAGTTTATTATATCATCGTTTTTATTCTAATTGCACTTTCTTTTATTATTGGAAGAACCCTTGAGAATTATTGGCTTAATCCGGTTAGCAGAGCATTTCTTTGGATTGGTTCATTTTGGTTGGCTGCAATGCTGTATTTTTTTATTGGAGTTATGGTCCTGGATCTCGTGCGGTTGATAAATCATTTCATTCCTATTTTTCCTGAATTCATCACCGATAATTATGAACAGGTAAAACAATACATCGCAATCTCTTTCATCGTTTTAGTGGTAATTAGTCTTACTATCGGATACCTCAATGCTATTGCCCCGCAGGTTCAGAAGATGAATTTGAAGATTTCCCAAAATAGTCGCGGGATGAAATCGTTGAATGTAGTAGTTGCCTCAGATATACATCTTGGCTCAATCGTTGGAAAAGATCGACTGGATCAAATTGTTTCCATCATAAACAAATTACAACCAGATGTTGTGCTTCTTCCCGGCGACATAGTTGATGAAGATATTAAACCAGTGATTAAAGAAAATATTGGGGAAAGTCTCAAAAATATAAAAGCGAAGCTCGGTGTTTTTGCTGTGACTGGAAATCATGAGTATATCGGTGGGGTGCAGGATGCTGTTAAATATCTGACGGAAAATGGTGTTCACTTTTTGCGCGATGAGAGTGTGCTTCTAAATAACACAGCGTATGTTGTAGGAAGAGAAGATCGCAGTGTGAGACGCTTCGATGGATCAGACCGTAAACCATTGGAAGAATTGATGAAAAATATCAACGATCATTATCCTGTTATCTTGATGGATCACCAACCGTTCCAGCTCGATGAAGCAGTGAAGAGTGGCGTTGACCTCCAACTCTCGGGGCACACACACCATGGACAAATTTTTCCACTTCATTATATAACGAATGCGGTTTATGACATTAGCTGGGGGTATAGATTGGAAGGTAATACTCATTTCTATGTTTCATGCGGTGTCGGTACATGGGGACCTCCAGTCAGATTAGGGAATAGACCTGAGATTGTGAACATAATTTTGGAGTTTTACGAATAGATAAATCAATATCTTGCTTTCCAGATAAAAAACTTGTATTTTCTTTCATGAAAAACAATAACTCAACTCATGCAAGGATAAAACATGAATAAAAAATTAAGGAATGTCACAAAGAAACACCTGAAAAACATCCAGCGGATGAAGGCAAAACGCAAGACGATGATCGCAGCGGCAAAGAAACCGCAGTAGTATGATTCTGAGGGTATCTGTTGGGATACCCTTTTTTATTTTTCTTCAAACAGGTGAGATAGCTAGCAGATGATAAGTACCATAACATCGCCATACAAGTTTGGTTCCGTGCAGTACGATCTGATTGCTCGAACCTATGTGATGGGTATTCTTAACGTAACACCTGATTCGTTTTCAGATGGCGGGATGTTCCTCGATACTGAAAAAGCAGTCAAACGTGGACTTGAGATGGCGGAGGAAGGTGCAGATTTTATTGATGTCGGCGGTGAATCGACTCGCCCCGGTGCTGAAGTTGTCACATTCGATGAAGAGTTAAAGCGAGTCATTCCCGTGATCTCACGGTTGGCAAAAGCGATTCAGATTCCAATTTCTATCGACACATATAAATCTGAAGTCGCGAACCTGGCACTCGATGCCGGCGCCAGCATCGTCAATGATATTTCGGGTCTGCATTATGATCAGCGCATTGCTGACGTAGTTGCGAAGCACAAAGCATCAATAGTTGTTATGCATATTAAAGGGACCCCTAAAACAATGCAAATGAATCCTGAATATCAAAATGTCATTGAAGATATCTGCACATATCTTCAAGAAGGGATTCAGTTGGCAGAGGATAAAGGAATCGAACGAATTATTGTTGATCCCGGTATAGGTTTTGGAAAGAGAATAGAACATAATCTTGAGATAATCAAACACCTGCAAGAGTTTAAAAGGTTTGGTTACCCGGTATTGGTAGGTCTTTCCCGTAAATCTTTCATCGGGAAAATTATGGATCTTCCAACTGACCAGAGATTAGAAGGAACCGCCGCTGCTGTTGCGGTTGCAGTGATGAATGGCGCTAATATTGTCCGCGTCCACGATGTTAAAAAAATGAAACGAGTTGCGCAAGTAGTTGATGCAATTATCAATAAATAATTTTTTATATTTTACATATTTTTACCGAAGGTATCCCTTCGGGAAATTTTGCATTGATATATGGAGCTGTTTAAAATCGATTTTCTAATTATTACAATCATAGATGTGCTCGACATCTTACTGGTGTCGATTATCTTCTACCGATTGTACATGATTATCCGTGGAACTGTAGCGGCTCAAATTTTTATCGGGCTTCTGATCATTCTCGCATTTTCCTTCATCGCCCAAGCGAGTAATTTAAAAGCGATGAACTGGATTCTAAGGACGCTCACTGATATCTGGGTTATTGCCTTCATTATACTTTTCCAACCAGAGCTTCGTAGATTACTAGTCCTTTTAGGGCGCAACCGAATCATTCGCTCATTCATCAAGCTTGATGTGGAAGAATCAATAGAGGAAATAGTCGGTGCTGCATCCGAGCTTGCACGCAAGCATCATGGTATGCTAGTAGTTATAGTTCGATCCACCACGCTGCGAACCTTTGTCGATACTGGAACCTCATTGCAGGCGAGAATTAGTAAAGCATTGCTTGTTTCTATCTTCAATCCCCGAGCACCTCTACACGACGGCGCAGTGATTGTACACGACCGTATTATCGAGGCAGCGAGAGTTACATTACCGCTCTCACAAACAGCGAGTATCGGTGACACGGTTCTAGGGATGCGTCATCGGGCAGCATTAGGAATTTCCGAGCAAGCCGATGTCATTGCTGTTATGGTCTCTGAAGAAACAGGAAAAATTTCAGTCGCCGATAACGGTATCCTGGTACGTGGTCTTACAACACAGGAACTGCGTCACGAGCTTTATACCCGGTTATCGTTGCTGCCAGATAAATCGGCAAAATCTGCATGGAAATTTTTAAAAGTGCAAGGGTAGTCTCAATCCATTTAAAATTTTTAAATGAAACCATCTACAAAACATAAATACGCTCCTCGATTCGATTTTGAACGTGATGAGATGATAGATCTGATTCGTCAGCGTGGAATAACCGATGAAAGATTGCTGCAAGCAATGAAAACTGTTGATCGTCGGGAATTTGTTCAAATTGCATTCCTCAATCGCTCGTATGATGATTGCGCTCTGCCGATTGGTCATTCACAAACGATCTCACAGCCGTACACAGTTGCTTTTATGACGGAAGCATTAGAAGTTGAGCTGGGTGATAAGGTACTCGAGATTGGAACTGGTTCAGGTTACCAGGCAGCACTCCTTGCCGAGATGGGTGCACGGGTTTTTACCATCGAGCGAAATATAGAACTGCTAACTTCTGCCCGCAAGCGGTTTGAGAAACTTCACTATGAAATCGTTTCGAAATGCGGTGATGGAACAATCGGCTGGAAGGATTTCGCGCCTTATGATGGAATCATTGTAACTGCCGGTGCACCTGAAGCTCCAAAACCACTTCTCAATCAATTAAATGATGGTGGTGTACTTGTAATACCAATTGGTGACTTGGATATACAGAATTTGCATATCGTTCGGCGCGTGAAAGATAAATTTGAAACCAGAGAAGCGGTTGGATTCAAGTTTGTTCCTTTAATTGGTAAGAAAGGGTGGAAGTGAAAATAGATTTGCGATTTGAGATATGAGTCAAATTCTTAACGGCGCACATCTAAAATCTCACATCCAACATCTACCACGACATGTACTAGTTCTTATCGGTCCTACTGCTTCTGGTAAAACTCCGACCTCACTTTTGATTGCCGAACGAATAGATGCTGAGATTATCTCTGCTGATTCACGGCAAGTTTATAAATTGATGGATATTGGTACGGCTAAACCCTCCACCGATGATCGTGAGAGGGTAAAGCATTATTTTATTGATGAGCTTTTCCCTGATCAAGATTTTAATGCAGGAGAATATGGAAAAAAGGGGCAAGTGATTATTGATGATATTTTTCAGAGAGGGAAAATTCCCTTGATTGTTGGCGGTTCAGGACTTTATGTCCAAGCACTGATCGATGGATTTTTCGAAGGACCCTCAGCCGATCAAACCATCAGACAACAACTGACTCAAAGGGTGAGGGGGGAAGGTGCAGAAAAGCTGCTCGAAGAATTGCGGGTGATAGATCCAATTGCAGCTGCAACTATGCTGCCGAGTAATACAAGAAGGATTATTCGTGCATTAGAAGTTTATGAACTCACCGGTACGCCTATATCGGAATCACAAAAATCCCGAGTGATCATAAATTTTTCACCTGTCTTTGTTGGACTTCGATTGGATCGCACTAAACTATATGAGCGAATTAACCGCCGTGTCGATCTTATGTTGGAGTGCGGACTAGTTGAAGAAGTGAAAATGCTTCGAGCGTGCGGCTATGATTCACAATTGAATTCACTTCAAACAGTTGGATATAAAGAGGTATTCGACTTTCTTCAAGGGAAAACTGATAACGCAAGGATGGTTGAGCTGATTAAACAAAATTCCAGGAGATATGCAAAGCGGCAGCTAACTTGGTTTCGACGAGATAAGCGGATCTCTTGGTTTGACGTCGCTAGTGAAAATGATCTTGGGAGGGTTGCTGAGGAAATTAGTGATTTCTTTCTTCAGTCGGGGCGGGCGGATTTTCCCAAAGGGACTCCTTTGGAGGAACCGCCGACCTTGGCGCCTAAGGCGCCACGCTCTAGCCGATTTTTCTTAGGTCAATAAAGAAACGTTCTATGCCACGTTTTTTAATTTTTAATTCTAATTGCATGGCTGAGGAGCGAGTGGGAAATGTTTCTTGAAAAATAATGTGCCAGGGTTTACCGTGGCGTGTTGAAGAAGATCTGCCGCTGTTATGTTCATCGATTCGTCTCAATAAATTCTCTGTATGTCCGACATAATAGCGTTGTGTTACATGACTTTGGATAATATAAACAGTGAAAGGCACCGCGAGTTTAAATGTGTAAGTCGGGGCGGGCGGATTTGAACCGCCGACCTCTTGGTCCCGAACCAAGCGCTCTAGCCGGGCTGAGCCACGCCCCGTATACCACGGATCAAATTACAAAGAAAAGAGAAAATAAACAAACATAATTCAAATGAATATTCTCATAGTCGAAGACAACTTAGCTCATCAGAAAATAACTGAATACGTTCTGAAGAAGAACAAAGTCCCTGCAAATTTTTATATCGTCCGGGATGGACAAGAAGTTTTAGATTATCTATACCATGAAAATAAATATACAGATATTGAGAAATATCCGTTGCCAAACCTTATATTACTTGATCTGAACTTACCGAAGCGGGATGGACGCGAAGTCCTGAAACTCCTCAAAGAAGATCCGAACCTCGAAGCGATTCCTATAGTCATCGTAAGTACATCCGACAGAGAGGAAGATATAAATTATGCATTCCAATTAGGTGTTGTCGGTTACATCAGCAAGTCGATTGGGTTTGATAAATTTAGCGCGGAGCTTGGATCGGTTATTAAATATGCACACTGATTGTCTAAAACATCATGTACGACTCACCTCCCTGTGTTGACTATACATGAAGGTGAGTCGCACTTATTAACTTTTGAATCTCTCTCAAGAAATTCGTATTATGAAGTTGAAAAATTTTTATGACGAATATTCTTGCGATAATCGGTCGACCAAACGTTGGTAAATCAACTCTCTTTAATCGCATCATTGGTGCCAGAGATGCGATTGTACACGATGAACCCGGTGTAACGAGAGACCGACATTATGCATCTACCGAATGGGCGGCTAAATCGTTTACTCTTATAGATACAGGTGGATATGTCCCACATTCTACAGATCTTTTCGAGCGCGCCATACGCGAGCAAGCCGAGATAGCAATTAATGAAGCTAATGCTGTTATCTTTATGGTGGATGCTACATCTGGAATAAATTCACTCGATGAAGAGGTCGCTGCTATTCTTAGAAAATCTGAAAAGAAAATTCATTTAGTCGTCAACAAAGTGGATAGCGACAAACGTGAAATTGATGCCGCACAATTTTATAAACTCGGTTTAGGTGAACCGATTACTATATCTGCGCTGCTGGGTCGGAAGATCGGCGATTTCCTTGATACTGTTACCGATAATTTTTTATCAACAACCGGAGACGAAGGAAAGGATAAACGTCTCAAGCTTGCAGTTGTCGGAAAACCAAATGTCGGCAAATCTTCCTTAGTCAATGCACTGCTCGGTAAGCCGAGGCATATCGTTACAAGCATTCCCGGTACAACTCGAGATGCTATTGACTCCATCCTCAATTATCAAAAAGAAGAAATCGTTTTAATCGATACTGCCGGTTTGCGACGAAAGAGTCGCGTAAAAGAAAGCATAGAATTTTACAGCACACTCCGTGCAATTAAAAGTATTGAGCGATGTGATGTTGCCATTATGATGGTTGACGTTGAAACGGGAATAGACAAGCAAGATTTGCGCATCTTAGAAGACATCATCGAGCGAAAACGCGGTGTTCTTCTTGCCGTAAATAAGTGGGACACTGTTGAGAAGGATGATCTCACCGCTCGAAATTATGAGAAGGCAATTAAGAAATTCTTGAGGGTGTACGATTACGTGCCGGTCATATTCATTTCCGCACTCCAAAAACAGCGTGTTTATAAATCAGTTGAGCTTGCCAAGACGGTCTTTATAGAACAAAACAAACGAATCTCCACCAACAAATTGAATAATCTGCTTTTAAAAGATATTAAAGAAAAACCTCCTTCTGCCTCTACTGGAAAAGAAATTAAAATAAATTATATTACACAGGTTAAAACAAATCCCCCGGCATTTGGTTTTTTCGTCAATGAACCAAAGCTCATCGAAGAAAAGTACAAACGTTTTTTGGAAGGACGCCTTCGTGAGCTTTTTGGATTTGTTGGAGTACCTCTGTCGTTATACTTTAAGAAGAAAAATTAACCATACATAAAGACATATCCTATTAAACATCAACCATTGATGAAGCCAAGACGAATCATAATTGTGGGTGGTACTGCCGCAGGACCGAGTGCAGCAGCAAAAGCAAAACGTACAAATCAGAATGCCGAGGTTATTCTGTTCGAAGCCACTGAAACAGTTTCATATGGGATTTGTGAATCACCGTATACAATAAGCGGAGTGATTGATGATGAAAATAAATTAGTAATTTATTCTCCCGATAAATTGCAGGAAGAAAAAGGGATTACAGTTAAGACTCTCCATCGGGTTGAAAGAATTATCCCGACCAAACATGAAATAGTTGTACGCGATTTGCGAAATCATACTATGGTCGAATATGTATATGATAAGCTCATACTTGCTGCAGGTTCTTTACCACGACGATTGAATGTTGATGGTGAAGATGGAAGGAATGTTTTTTTTCTTAAATCAAGAGAAAATACAGTTAACATTCTGAACTATCTGAAATCAGAAACACCGAAACAAGCCGTTATCATCGGCGGGGGTTATATTGGGATGGAATTAGCAGAAGCCCTCCGTTCGCGTGGTTTGGATGCAACAATGGTTCATCAATTCAGTTTGCCGATGGAGGGACTTGAGCAAGAAACACGTGAGAGAATTCTGGAGGAGCTGCAAAATAATGGCGTTCATTTTATAACGAATGCCAAAGTTGAAGCACTCCAACAGGATAAAACCGGGAAAGTTAAACACGTAATCACGAATCGTGGAAGCTTCGAGACCGATATCGTTCTGCTTTCCCTCGGTGTATCACCAAATATTGAGTTAGCAAAAACTGCAAAGATTTGTATCGGTCCGAATGGTGCCATTCTAACAGACGAACGACAGCAAACGAACATCGAAGATATTTACGCTGCCGGCGATTGTTGTGAGGTGAAAAATATTGTAACTGGAAAATCAATGTACATTCCACTCGCAACTATTGCAAGCAGAGCCGGCTGGGTTGCCGGTGAGAATGCTGCCGGTGGACGGGCAATATTCAAAGGTGCGATACGTGCACTCGCAGTCAAATATTTTGGATTAGAAGTAGCACAAGTGGGAATAAGCTCGGAAGAAGCGAAGCAAAATGGATTTCGTTTTGAAACCGAATTCGTAACTGCATTTTCCAAAATTTCAATGATGCCTGATAGTGGAAAGATTTTCGTTAAGCTGATCGTTGATCAGCGAAGTAAACGGCTTCTTGGCGCGAATGTCTTTGGCGGGGAAGGGGTTGTACACCGTGCCAACGTCCTCGGTGTCGCTATTCAGCACAAACTCACGGTTGATGATATTTCCCGTTTCGATCTGATTTACGCACCATCGTTTTCACCATTGTGGGATCCGATTTTGGTTGCAGCCAACCAAGCTAAGAAAAAGTTTAAACCATGATTTACAAGATTGATGCTGTTGACTCAAAACTCCTATGAAAAATCTCATTATTCTTTCCCATCCATTAGTTAAACGTGATTTAACTATCCTCCGTGACAAAGAAACAAAAAGTCACAGCTTCCGCGCAATACTACGCCGAACGGCGAGCTTGATGGCATACGAAGTGACACAAGACTTGCCGCTTAAGCAAATTGCAGTTACAACTCCGCTGGAAAAAACGAAAGGTTATATCGTTCCTGATTCGATAATTCTTGTTCCCATTCTTCGTGCGGGACTTGGTCTTGTGGGTGGATTTGTTGAAATTTTTCCGAACGCACGTGTTGGTCACATCGGAATGTACCGTGACGAAGAAACGCTGACGCCCGTTGATTATTATCTCAAGCTCCCGAAAAAATTAAATCATGCGCTTGTACTGATTCTTGATCCGATGCTTGCAACGGGTGGCAGCGCTGCTGCGGCTGTAACAGTTTTGAAAGAAAAAGGTGCGCGGAAGATTCGATTCGTTTGCCTTGTTGCCGCGCCAGAGGGTGTTCGGGTTCTCTCGAAAGCTCACCCCGATGTCAAGATATACACTTGTGCATTAGACAGAAAACTTAATGAGAGAGGATATATTCTTCCCGGTCTCGGTGATGCTGGTGATCGAATTTTCGGGACAGCGGAATAGACTCTTCCAGTTTTGAGTTATATGCCCGACGAAGACGGGTGCAGTTGTGAGTTTTTAGTGTTTAGGATTTCATGCCGATTTGCGACTCACCTTCAAGGAAGAATCATCGCCGGAGGTGAGTCGCACATTAATCTGGCTCACTTCATCAGCAATAACTTTTTAACCGCAACAAAAGATTTTCCTTCTGCATTAATCGTTAATCGGTAGAAGTATACTCCACTTGAATAATTGTTAGCATTCCATTCAACCGACTTGAATCCTGCTTCTTGAATCTCATCTATCAACGTTCTTACTTCCTGACCAAAAATGTTGTAAATCTTAAATGTCACTCTTGAATCTATCGGCAGTTGGTAACGAATCGTTGTTGTTGGATTAAAAGGATTGGGATAGTTCTGATATAAAGTGAATTCCTTCGGTATTATATTGTTGATAGCAGCCACCTTATCACCAGGGGGTGGAGGTGGTAGATCTGATGTAGAGATTATTTTTATCCTAGTCAATAATCGTTTTGAAGAACCTGATGATAAAATCAATGACCCCGATTGATTTGTCTTCACCCAGTATCCATGCCCCGGATATATCGTATCGGTTCGAATATAACTACTGTTGTAACCAAAAAAATCACTCGTTACCATTCCCGACGGCTCACTATTAATTGAAGTTACCTCGATTGGTGTTGAAATAGAACCTATTAAATTCCAGCCATCATTAACGACTATCGTATCAGATAGAATCACACGACCACCAACAACTACCGTATCATTTGAACTGAATTTTAACCAATAACCGATTCCTTGCTTCAGTGTATCCTTGCTCTCATATGATGAACCATTATATGCGAATACATCAGAGATAACAGGAGAGATATAATCCTTGAAATAGGAACTCGCATCTAAGGGAAGTGAAACAAGATTCCAATTTAGTTTCACTGGCAAATAAGAAAACGATTCTGCTGTTGAAAACCGCCTCGTCTCAGAGTACGAGCTTGAACCGAGTGAATTGGAAGCACTCACTCTCCAAAAGTAAGTTGTGGCCCATTGGAGCGGACCAATTTTTTGTGAGGTAGATATCAAAGTTGAATCGTCAACAAATAGATTGGTAAAACCGCTGTCATCAGCCACCTGAATGCGGTACATATTGCCACCGACTGATCTTTTCCATCGAAAGGTGAGTATGTTAGGCACTTCAGCTGCGCTATCTGGTGGAAACATTAACATCGGTATTTGTGGAACTGCACGGTTATACACAAACGCTGGTTCGACCCGATAATCTAAAGCGTTTCCGGAGGGATCAGTTAAACGTAACCGCATTGAAACAAATCCATCATTTATGTCTATCGGAATGTCAGCAGCAAATCGGTTGCTATCACGCGAAAGAGGAATTTCACTCCACATTCCTCCACTTGTTGGTACAAGGTATAGTCTCGCAGAGTCGATACCGAGATCGTCCTTAGCTTCGAATCTAATTTCCATCTTTTCACCTGCATGCAGGATATCGGTCACACACCCATTAGAGAGTACAAATAGGTTCTTCAGTGTTGGGGGATTAGGATCAACACGATCGAGATTACACTCCAACTGTGCCGTTGCCGTTCCCCAGACATCAGCAATTTTATAAGCACCATATGGTATCTCGAGCGTATATCGGCTTGGTGGAGTTATGTTGGTATACACAAAATAATCTGGTGCGTTCTCGCGAGGATGGATTCCAGAAGCGATGAGAGTGTCCAAATGGTATATCTTGTACGATATCGTATGCAAGAAGGACGCCCTCCAGATGGGGCCTCTAAATAATAACGCTACCGATCCGGGACGTAATCTAATCGCGGTCGGAGTGTTTATAGTCTCACCAGTCCAATGGGGAGCCCCATACCCAACTTTGAATTGCAATGGTATACTCTCTATTGAGAAAAGATACCCCCAAGACTCGGGGTCATAGAAATAGAGCTTGTTGGGGCTCGGTACAGCTACCAAAGGCATATAGTAACGAAGAGAATAATACCCTTTAGGCGGAAGTGACTGATATTGATAAACATTCATCGAGTAACGGATCGTATCAAACGAAAGGGGGGATAGTATGTAAAACGCATTCAAACGAAATGGAGGCTTAAGCTCAATGGCCGGGAAAAGGACACCGTTCCCTTTGTGTACCATCCATGGGCGAATATGCACAAGCGAATCAACATTCTGATCAGGACAAAACACATATTCCACCTTCTGGAATTTTTCCGGAACATTCACAAGCGTCGTTGATGAGGTGATGCCGTGTGGCATGTCATAGCAAAAAGCGTAGAAGCGATCGTTGTGCATCGCTCCCATCATCATATCGTATCTCCACTTCGGCGAGACGTCTGGAAAATCCATCGTGTCGATAGTGGAATCTGGTTGGCAAAGCGAATAAGAACAAGTTGTCCTCCACCCGTAGCCGGTAGCCGTATCGATAAGTAGTTCTGACCAACCCCAAGGATAACTTGTTATCTCCTGGGGACTTGAGAATGGTACTGGTTGGCCATTCTCATCCAATCGCCGGATAACAATTCTATTCTTGGCGTCACTCTTGTTAACGTAGATGGTGGTAACACCGCTAACCTCAATGTCTTCCTTAAATATTTTGGTTCGCATGTCATCGTAGGAACCGAAGACGTGATACTTACCTGGAGAACAAAAGACGTTGAGGACAAAATCAATTTTAGGGAAGTAACTATCGTAAACTTCCCACATATTCATCACGTTCATATATCTTGCATCGATTATTCCGAGCCACCACGGAGTTTCGTCCATGGCGATCCGCAACATGTACGTCCGAGTGAACGCAAATGGTACTTGAACAGTGAAAGAAGGATTCGAGAAGTTCACAAGAATCCGCCCGGTGTAATTGGGCTGATCTGCCTTTTCGCTCCACACATCCTTATACCTTATGCCCGTATTGCGAACTTTCAGCGCAACGTTGACTACGACTGAATCGTGTGCCGGTATCGTGCCGGCTGAGGGATTGAAGCTGAGCGTTACCCCTATGATTGAAGGTATTCCAGTCGATAAGGTAAACGGAGCCGCAGAGGAGCCATGGTTCCGCAGAGTAATTGGAAGCGAGGTTGTCCACACCTCATTCGCAAGAAGATCATCGATACCGAAATACAGTGCTGTCGGTGTTAGGAGGGCTGACCGAGAAACAGCGTCAGGGAGATATAGTTGCCCGCTCCCTTGTGTGTAGACATCGTCGGTTCCGGGATTCGTCGGTTTTGTTGTTTGAACCAGCACTGCTTTGATTTCCTCTGGCGACCAGTCCGGATGTAGTTGCCTCAGCAATGCCGCGGCACCCGCAACATGCGGGGCCGCCATTGACGTTCCATCGTGTAGTACACAGTCACCACCAAGTTTTGCCGATAAAATGTAGACCCCGGGCGCAACAAGATCCGGTTTGATGGTCCAATCATACCACACCGGGCCTCGTGATGAAAAATCAGGAATCGAGCCATCGCGTTGGACAGCACTGACAGTTAGCGCTGACCAAGCACAACCTGGCGAAGAAATCGTCATGTAATTTGGGCCACTGTTTCCAGCAGCCACAACACATAGAATACCGGAAGCAGTTGCGTTATCAACTGCTTGAGACAGTGGACCATTCGGAATACCAGGACCACCAAGACTGAGATTAATGACCTTGATCGGTGTTGGTGTTGAAGGATTGTTGTCGGGATCGAGTGAACGCTCGACACCGGAAATGATCCACGAGGTCCATCCTGATCCGTCTGCACCAACAACTTTGAACGCCCAAAGCCGCGCCTTGTATGCCACCCCTCTGACATTGCATGGAGGTGGACCGTCACCAGCAGCGATACCGGCAACGTGCGTACCGTGTCCGTTGTCGTCCATCGGATCGGTGTCATCATTTACAAAGTCGTAGCCACCGATCACTTTGCTGTTTGGAAATAATGCACCACCCAGCGCCGGGTGCAGGTAATCGATGCCGGTGTCGATAATACCAATGTCGATGCTGTCGCCGTGCACTCCCGTGCTATCCCAGAATGCTGGCGCACCGATCTGGTTATTACTGTAAACGTCGCATGTGCGCACGGTATCATCCTGCCACACACCGACGATGTATGGTAACTGCTGAATTTGTTTTAGAACTGAGCGGGTGGTCGTCATCACCATCCCGTTGAAGGCGGTCTGGTACTCAGCCAAAATCTTAGTTTCGGTTACAAGTGATTGAGTCTGTGTTGACGATTGTGTGATTCCTTCGATCATCGCCAGATCCGATCGGAACTGTGCGTGCTCGGCCTTCAGTGCCGAGAGTGCAGATTGAATCGATGGCACAGATAGTTTCTTGCTATTGGTCATCGAACTCACCCGGCTCAATGGTAAATTCCGGAACTGCACGATTACCCGCAACTCATTCGGACGTTCAAGGAGATATGTATCGCTTTCACCATCACCTTTAGAAACAGTAAGCAACTGGGAGCCACATGGCATTGATCCTTCAACCGACTGAATATAAGATGATTCTTGTTGCTTCACGCTTCTAGGACTTCCCTTCGTGTTATCATTTTGATGTGTCGATCTGATAGGGTGAAGCGGCTTGAGATGTTGCGAAACTACTGAGTTCAAATAAACCAAGGATGAAAATAAAAGAATTATGATTAAATTTATCCTTGGAAAATGTAACACCTTATTTCGTGTTATATCACTCATCTCCAACATTTATTGATTTGTTAGTAACCGACTAATTAGTTACAACTAAACCTATCAAAAAATAACCATTTTACTTTCAAGAGTCAATAGCCATGAGTCCGTGCGCCAAGAGGTCGTTACCATGTTATGTAAATATTGGGATCCAATTTTCTTGACATTCACCAACTATCCAAGTATATTTCAGTAAAACAAGTATAGAATTATAAAGGACTTAGAACCCTTAGCCCCAAACGAGCGAAGGTCGTAATTTAAATGAGAGACGGTCTCTATAAAAAGAAGCTTGAAGATCTTCTATTTGTTTGTCGAAAAAATCTTAAGACTGTAAATGAGGAACTGATTCGGAGAGCTTTCGAGTTTAGTCTTGAAGCCCATAAGAACGACATTCGCGCCTCGGGTGATCCTTTCTTCAACCATCCATACGAAGTAGCGATGGTGGTTGCAAAAGAAATTCCACTCGACGATGTTTCAGTTGCAAGTGCTCTCATGCACGATGTTGCCGAAGATACAGAGTTTACAATCAAAGATATCCGACATGAGTTCGGTGATACGATAGCTGATATAGTTGATGGTGCAACGAAAATCTCCGACATCTTCCGAAGTCATGAAGTGATTCAAGCGGAAAATTATCGTAAGATGCTTATCTCGATGGTCAACGATATTCGTGTCATGCTCTTGAAATTTGCCGACCGGCTTCACAACATGCGTACACTTGAATATCTTCCTAAAGAAAAGCAAGTGCGTTTAGCGAAGGAGACTCTCGATATCTATGCACCATTCGCTCATCGTTTTGGTCTTGCAAAAATTCGTTGGGAATTGGAAGACTCAGCGTTCAAATATCTCCATCCACAAGAATACGAAGATATATCTCACAAACTTAAAGCAAAGCGTAGAGAGCGCGAAACCTACATAAAAAAGTTTGTCCAACCCGTTGAAAAGAGATTGAAAGAAGAGGAGATGAATTTTGAAATCGAAGGGCGACCCAAACATTTATACAGCATCTATAATAAAATGGTCAACCGCAAC
>CAYGZC010000336.1:0-4203 GCA_964354225.1 uncultured Chlorobiaceae bacterium
TGGTACCATACACCAAGACATGACCACCTGTACTGATCGTTCCCCATTCCTGTCCATAGAATCCAACAAAATTTCCATCTTGGTTCACTGAATCTGCTTCACGAAATCCTGAGCGCCAATATGCGAGCGTCATATTTAAACTCTCGTTGTGGTTGTGATCGCTGATGGCGAGGAAATCAAAACTTGATCGGTTTGTCCTTGCCCATGTTATCGACCTAGCGACGGGCGTCGTATAAGTGGTAGGATTCTGATCCGCATTGCCGTCAGAATACCAGGTATGAGAATGGTTGTCACCAAAGTAGATATTATAAGTTTGTGAGTGAGCGGATGTAAAAATACCGAATGCACACACGAATGCTATAAGCGCTGGGGGGCGGTTTTTCATTTAAAAAATCAATAAAATAACAAAATCTCTATTATAAAATACCAAAAATTGTAACAACAAACAACGCAAAGAATGTTCCCATAGTATAAATTAATTTTATTGCCCGGATTGGCTATTTTTATTATACTAAGGTGGAATTATTACAATTAAATTAAAAGAACGTAAATGAAGGGTGACAAACGGCACGAACATTGGATGGAATTTGCACTTAAGGAAGCCGAGGTCGCTTTGCGTCGGAAGGAGGTACCCATTGGTGCCGTCATTGTTCAAAACGGTGTGATTATCGGAAAAGGTTCAAACCAAATCGAATTGCTTCAAGATCCGACCGCTCACGCAGAAATGATTGCAATTACAGCCGCTGCATCCCACTTGGGTAATCGACGATTGGAAAAATGTGTAATGTATGTTACGCTTGAGCCTTGCCCGATGTGTGCTGGTGCAATTGTTCTTTCAAGAATTCCGCTCCTCCTCTTCGGTGCCTACGATCCCAAAGCCGGCGCATGTGCATCGCTCTACACAATCACAAACGACACACGGTTAAATCATAGGGTTCATACAATTGGAGGAATTTTAGAAGAAAAATGTGGATCGATATTAAAGGATTTTTTTAAATTAAAACGGACTGGAAGGAAGTAAACCAATATTCCACTTCACCTCATCTCCGTTCCCCTCTGCACCCCACTCCCCTCCTCTGTTACTCCCCACTCTCTTGCAGCTTCTCTGCCTTATCGGCAATTCTCAATTGCTCAATGATGTCACCTAACTTTCCATCAATAATTTCAGAAAGATTATACAAAGTTAATCCGATACGATGATCTGTCATGCGGTTCTGAGGAAAGTTGTACGTACGGATTTTATCGCTGCGGTCGCCGCTCTTAACCATCGATCTTCGCTGAGCCGTGATACCTGCGTTTTGTTCCTTAATTTTTGCTTCATATAATTTTGCCCGAAGCATCTTCATCGCATGTTCACGGTTCTGGAACTGTGAGCGTTCCTGCTGGCAGGCAACAACAATACCGCTCGGTCTATGAGTTATACGTACAGCGGTTTCAACCTTGTTGACGTTCTGACCGCCTTTACCTCCGGCGCGATAAGTATCGAATTGTAAGTCGGCAGGATTGATTTCAATCTCAACATCTTCAACCTCTGGCAAAACTGCGACTGTTGCCGCCGAGGTGTGAACACGTCCCTGTGCTTCCGTTTCGGGCACACGCTGGACACGGTGCACACCGCTTTCAAATTTTAATGCACCATAAGCACCGGTTCCTTTCAGCGAGAAGATGACTTCCTTGAATCCGCCAAGACCTGTGTCATTCCAATCCATTAATTCTGTTTTCCAACCGGCACGCTCAGCATAACGTGTATACATGCGGTATAAATCTGCTGCAAAGAGCGCTGCCTCTTCTCCGCCAGTTCCACCACGAATCTCAACTATGCAATCTTTATCGTCATTCGGATCTTTGGGGACGAGGAGAGCTTTCAGTTCATCATCCAACTTCAGAAGCTTTGTTTGAGCATCAGTTAATTCAACGGCAGCAAGCTCCCGCATCTCGGCATCTTCTTCTGTTTCAGTAAGATGTTTAAGATTATCAACATCATTCCTCGATTTTTTATACTCCTGATACTTCCGAACGATTTCGGTTTTCTCACTGTATTCCTTGCTCAACTCACGATACCGCTCCTGATTGGAGATGACGGCAGGAGCAGAAAGAAGCTGCGTGATTTCTTCGTACCGTGCAATTAATTTTTCAAGTTTATCGAACAATCTTACTTCTCCACCAGCTCAGACACTTGTTGGACGTACGAAACCGGCAAAGATACATCGATACCAAGCGCACACTTCAGCGCAACAAGTGCCACCTCAACCTGTGATGTGTCCGGTTCTTTCGTTGTAATCTTTTGCATCCAGATGCCGGGAGCTATGAGAATTTTTCCCGGACGTGTACCCCTCTTCTTACTCGACCATCGAATGAACTCGTATGAGATTCCTCCGACAAGCGGAATTAGCGGTAGGTGCGTCGATAGGCGGTTAACTAATGTAATCTTCCCGAGCCAAAGAATCAGTAGAGAATCCAAAATTGCAAACAACAGAATTGAAGCGAGAGCAACAATCAGAATGAAGCTTGTGCCACACCGGGGATGGAACCGCGAAGACTGCAATGCCGATTCGATATCCAAGTCTTTGTTAGATTCAAACGTCATCACTGCCTTATGCTCACCACCGTGATATTGAAATAACCGTTTCACGTCCTTCATCATCGAGATCGCGAGGAGGTAAACCAGTAGAATACTTAGCCGTATCGCGCCAGCAATAATGTTGAAACCGAACGCGTTTTGCTCAACATTGAAGAGGTTCGTTGTTATGAAGAGCGGCGTAATAAAAAAGATTGCAACACCAAGCACGAGCGCAAATATAACTGTTAGTGCAAGTCTAAGATTTGATACTGATTTCTTTTTCTTGATGTCTTGACCGTTCCCTTTCGCCCGTTCTTGTAAATCGAGATCATGCATAGCAACTTCGGCAGAGAAGTTGAGCGTCTCGATACCGACGAACATCATCTCTATCAAACCAACAGCTCCGCGCAGAATCGGCAGCTTAAAGATTTTGTATTTCTCGCCTAACGATTTAAAGTCTCGTTTTCGCACAACTATTTCACCATTCGTGCGGCGAACTGCCGTTGCAATCCGTCCCGGCGCACGCATCATCACACCTTCGATGACCGCCTGTCCGCCAACTTGAAGCGGTTTGCTGGGATCGAATTTTATTTCTTGTTTATTATCTGTCAAAAAATTATCCTTTGTTCTAAATACGAAATACTAAAATCTAAATTCTAAATCCTAACTTCAAAAAATAACAAACTATCACTCTGATTTTGTTACAATCGCACCGAATATCTTCGTCAACTCAGTTGTTTCCTGAATCAGTTTTTCCTTTTGACTTTCGCTTTCCTGATTACATGATATCAGTTTCAGCCAATACCCGCTTTCCTTCGCCTCTTTTCTACAAATCTTTGCTCGCATAACGAAATCTTTCTTGCTCAAAGACTCATTTGCTTCAATGTAATTTGCTCCGACCGAGCCAGAAGATCGAATAACCTGCTTGCAATACTCAATGTTTGAGATAGTCTTTTAAACCTTTCCGACCAACTCTGAAACTTCTTTTGCAAACCTTAGTGTTCGTTCTTCAAGATCATATCGTTTCGGATTTTGAATTTTAATACTTTGATATTGTTTCGAGTTTGGGATTTAGAATTTCGGATTTTCTGTCACTCTCTTGAAAATTTTAATATTATAATAAAACCATCTATTTTCAGCATTTCTAAAGTAATGACACTGTTAATATAACTTTTTATTCGTGTGGTTGCAATTGAAGGATGAGTATTGTATATTCTTCGTGATATTAAAATAAATATTGAACTAAACCGAAAAAACGCAATCCAGATTTTTGATAGGACAAGTCATTGCGGCTTTACAAAACTTTCGTCTCATTTGGCTCAGCATTAAGAGCAAAAGAGTTTACCCTCATAAAATTCCATGAACAATCAACCATACAAAACATCTTCCAGCGGCTCAGATGCACTCGTTATAGAACGAGTCCAAAACGGTAATGATCTGAACGAGTTTATCCGTTTGCCCTGGCAGATTTACAAAGATTATCCTCATTGGGTACCTCCTCTCTTGCGGGATGTGAAGTTCAAATTGAATCAATCGAAACATCCATTCTTCGAGCATGCAAAAATAGAATTATTCATAGCTCGCCGCGGAACAACTGTCGCCGGACGTATCGCCGCTATCGTTGACGACCGTTATAACGAATT
>CAYGZC010000337.1:0-6852 GCA_964354225.1 uncultured Chlorobiaceae bacterium
ACGTCTCTTGCAATCTCAAGTGCTTCAGTTACCGTTCTGCCCTGGGCAACAAGTCCTTGTACATCATCCGAAGTAGCGAGGTACAAATCTTCAGGAAGTTTTTCGATGTGGATTTTGATAATGCGTTCCATGTCCGATCCATTCTATTCTAATAGGTATTGATAATCATCAAGAATAATGTAAGGAAAGATGAAAAGATAAACAACTAAACTAATGTTTAGTGTATACGACCAGAATTGTTTCCAAGATTATTTCAATAGTAGATAAAGATACTAAAATTTTATTTGATTTAAAATGAGGTACTGTGATAGTTTTTGGAGGTGGTTCGACCTCCAAACTGATTATGATAGTGGCATAGGCAATCCTATGAATTAAGTGTGTCAAATAATCTTTACCCAATTTGACATTCTAACAGTAAAATGTTAACTTTCCAATTGAATAACCACCCAAAGGAGTACATATAAACGGATAATTTTTTAATCTAACAGTATCAAATTAAAGGAGTTCAATATGAAACAACAAATTCTAATTCTCTTGCTCTTCGCTCTCTGCTCTTTGCTCGCAGAAGCCCAAATCCCTCGCACGCTCTCGTACCAAGGCGTGCTCACTGACAGCTCCGGTACACCAAGAGTAGATGCAAGCTACAACTTCACTTTCAGCTTGTATGATTCCGGAAGCGGAGGAGCAATGTTGTGGAATGAAGCAAAATCGCTTGCCACCAAGCGTGGCTTGTTCTCAACTGCACTTGGTGATGCAACACCATTTCCCGACTCGCTCAAGTTTGACCGGCCGTACTGGTTAAACATTTCAGTGAGTAGTATTGGTGAGCTTTCTCCTCGTGTGGCGTTGATGAGCGTTGGCTACAGCATGAATGCACTGAGAGCGGACACGGCAAAGTATGCGGAGGGGATGCAAAGTGCGAGAGATCTCATCCTCGGAAACAATATTAACGGTGAAAAATTTATTCTCCATACACGCTCTGGCAGTCACGGAGACTTTATACAACTCACATGCGATAAGTCTGATGGCGAGTGGGATTTTGGAAAGGGTATCACCTTTCAGCGAAGTACCGGGAATATTGGTATTGGGACAACGAATCCAATATCGAAGCTTACCGTGTACAATACTGCCGCTGGTGGCCATATGGTTTTAGCGGCAGATGATAATAGTGCAGCAGACGAGACTCGTATTGACCTTGACTTTCAAATCTCCAATACCGGACATACCGTTGGTCGAGTTGGTTCCTTTTACAAGGATTCTAGGGATGGTGGTTATGGCGGACTCCGGTTCTTCACCCGAAATGCAGGTTCTTTGGCTGAGCGATTAAGGATCACAGAAATAGGAGACATCATCACAGGTCGAAACTTGAATGGGAGTAGATTTATTATTCATTCGAGAGGAAACACGAATGATTTTCTACAAATTACAGGAGATGATCCTTCAGGTAATTGGGAGTGGAACAAGGGGATAACATTTGTTAGGAGTTCTGGAAATGTTGGCATAGGGACGTCGGCACCATCAGAGAGACTTGAAGTTGCCGGGAGAATAAAAACTCAAGTCCTCGAAATCACCGGCGGCTCTGACCTTGCCGAGCCGTTTGAAATGTCACACGAGCAAGTACTCGAGCCCGGCTCTGTCGTCATTATTGATGATGAACATCCAGGTCAACTCAAGCTCAGCGACCGTGCGTACGACAGACGAGTTGCTGGTGTCGTGAGCGGTGCTGGAGGCATCAAGCCCGGACTTACACTCAACCAAACAGAACTTACAAAGACAGGACAGAATGTTGCGTTGAGCGGTCGAGTATATGTGAAGGCAACTGTTTCCAATGGAGCAATATCGCCTGGGGATTTACTAACGACATCTGATATCCTTGGACTAGCAATGCGAGCCTCGGATGATGCGATACGCCCCGGCATGACGATTGGCAAAGCGATGTCTTCACTCAATAAGGGTGAAGGGCTTGTGCTTGTGTTGGTGAATTTACAATAAGAAAGGAGATTAATATCATGAGAACCACATTAAATATTGTCATAGCAGCTTGGGGTTTATTTTTCATTATGGGAGGCAGTTTTGTTTCAGCACAAGATAGAGACAATGATGGGATCAATGATATCCTTGAACATAAACTGGCGATGAAGTTTGCACCAGCATGGAGGTTCAATGCTCGTAAGGATAATGATAATTCACAGCAGAATAACAACGAAGTGGCGTACCCATCATCTGTAGAATGGTTCCATCGCGAAATAAAAGGAACAACAGGTAAATACCCGTACCTATTTTTCAGACACTCTGATATACCGGGGGATACAAGTGCAGTCGAGATTACTGACATGGATCAGCTTTGTCGGATGCGTGACCCAAAGACAGGTGAAAGAGCTGATTCACGATACTGGGACAATAAACGGGATTACCTTAGGATAAAAGGTTATCCGCAGGGTTTAGGTGGAGATCCCCAAAATTTTCCTACGTACTATCATTGTTCCATTCATCAAGAAGGTGGTGCAGCTGGTTCAATAGTCATTGAATATTATTTGTGGTTTCCTGATGATCGAACCGGTGAATACACTTTTCTTGGATATGAAGTGGGAAATCACCGCGGTGATTGGGAGAATATTGCTGTTGCAGTATCTGGAACCACTAATTTGGGCACACCTGATCTTAACGGTAGCGAAGGTTTATCAAGGGTGATCTACAACGGTCATATTACACCGGGGAAAATGGTTTGGTTTGGAGATCTTACTTTACGGATGACCGAGGGAACCCATCCTCAAGTCTTTGTCGCATGGGGTACACATGCCATGTATCCAGAACCTGGCGATTGGCATAACTGGAAAGGAGCTTGTGATCCTATCATAGGTATCTGTCCCTATGATGATTACTTCCATGGTAATGGTTTAGTTGTAAGGAGTTGGTATCCGAATCGAGAATTGATAAATCTTGGGGAGACAAACCAGCCTCTGGTTAGCTGGCTAAATTATAATGGTCTTTGGGGGCCAGACGGTTCTGCATCTAGTGGAAGTCCCCCCAGTCCCCAGTATCGGGGTGAATGGGGTACCATTGGAAATGCAGGTGATTGGGCAACAATTAAAATGGCTTACGCTGCCTGGTGGGAAGATCCAATAAATCTTGATGGTAGTATTATTTCTCCATATGGTTACGAATCAGAAGGATTCCCTTCTGTTGTCTTATTTAAAGATGCTCACTGGAAAGGAGAAGACTTGAAAGTTAGTTGGCCGTCGTGTGCGAATATTGGGTTGATTGGAGGGGAAGTGTCATCTGCTTTGTTGCTGGGGGGGTATCAGGTTAGATTGTATTCAGTAGATAATTGTATGGGGACGGAATTTTTCTTAACCCATTCATGTGAAGATTTTGGAACTCACTATAATCACGGCTTCAATGATAAAGCAGAGTCAATGTATGGGCTAATTGGTCAATCACAATTATATGTGGACAAACTAAATAATGCTGGTTATCAGGATGGATTACAGAGTATCGGGCAACTTACAGGACCTTACTCGACTGTCGGTCGTGGTTTATTTCATGCATCACAGAATGCTACAATCAGCGTAACACCGGGAGATTATCAAGAGATCTTAACGATTGATCAGAAAGTAACTATAAAAGCAACTACAACTAAAGGATCGGTAATAATTGGTAGATTCCCCGATTAAAAAATGTTTTGTTACAATTTTATAGAAAGGTCTTAGTCATGAAAACAACAATACAGATTCTCATTCTCTTGGCTCTCTGCTCTGGACTGGCATTTTCTCAAATTCCCCGCACACTCTCGTACCAAGGTGTACTAACGGACAGTGCTGGTACACCAAGAGCAGATGCTAACTACAACTTCACTTTCAGTTTGTATGATTCCGGAAGTGGAGGCGTGCACTTGTGGAGCGAAGCGAAATCGCTCCAGACAAAGCTTGGATTGTTCTCCACTGCACTCGGTGATGTAACACCATTCCCAGACTCTTTGAAGTTCGACCGGCCGTACTGGTTGAGCATATACGTGGAGGGTATTGGCGAGCTTTCGCCTCGCATTCCACTGACGAGCGTTGGGTACAGCATGAATGCGCTGAGAGCAAATACCGCCGACGTTGCAGGAAACTTGCGTCCAACGGATAGCAATATAGCAATTGGCTATGACGATTATACACACGCGAGACTGACCTTGAGCTCACCACACGGAAATTGGTTGTGGCTTCGGCAGGAACTTAATGAAGGTGGTGGCGGTGGGTTCTTCTTTCATAATCCTTGGAAGAATGGTGATCCTGAAGAGCGAAATCGTTTGGAAGTGGCTTACAAGCCATCAAATGGAGACGAAATCTGGGAACAATTCGTTATACTGGGCCCTTCTGGGAATGTGGGAATCGGCGTTGGGAGTCCAAGTGCAAAGTTGGCAGTGGACACTCGTGGTGGAACTATGCCGAGCCTAAGGTTAGAACATCGAGGTTCTAACCTAATTGTGCGTCCCACAAGTGCAGGTGGAACATCCACTATCGTCGAGAACACAAGTGGGGGTGATCTCGTTTTCAATCCAAGTTATGGTAATGTTGGTATTGGCACTTCTTCGCCAACTTCGAAACTTGATGTAAACGGACGCACTAGAACCCAGGTTCTCGAAATCACCGGTGGCTCTGATCTCGCTGAGCCGTTTCCTGTCTCCGAGGAAAATCAATTGGAAGAAGGCAGTGTAGTCGTTATCGATGAATCAAATCCCGGTCATGTTACACTCAGTAGAGAACCATACGATAAAAAGGTTGCTGGTATTGTGAGCGGTGCGGGTGGCATCCAGCCGGGTCTCACACTAAAGCAAGAAGGATTGATGGAAGGAAATCAGAACATTGCGCTCAGTGGTCGTGTGTACGTGAAAGCTACTGCTTCCAATGGATCAATTAAGCCGGGTGACAGATTAGTGACATCAACAATACCCGGTCTTTGCATGAAAGCAACTGATCCTTCACGATGCGATGGCGCGGTGATCGGGAAGGCGATGTCTGCATTAGAATCGGGTGAGGGATTAGTCCTCGTTTTAGTTAACCTGCAATAATGAAAGGAGAATTTACAATGAAGACATTATCAATGCTAAGTCTCATGCTTCTACTTGTTATCTTGAATAATCAGGTCGTTTACTCTCAAAGTGTACAATGGTCAACCTTCTCATCAGGTGGTAATGTAAGCACAGTGTCTACAACTCAATTAGTTTCTACTATTGGACAACAGTTTGTCGGCTCAACGCAGAACGCTAATACTGCCATCGAATCAGGTTTCTTAGTACATGGTGCATTTGGTCCGACAAATATCAATGAAGGAAAACAACTTCCGCAAAAATATTCGCTGTTTCAGAATTATCCGAATCCATTTAATCCGAGTACAACAGTCCATTTTGAGTTACCTAAAGAGTCATATGTAACTCTCAAGGTATACAACATGCTCGGGCAGGAAGTACTTACAGTGTTGGATAATGAGTTTGAAGCGGGAAGATATAATGTCAAGATTGACGGAGCAAATATATCAAGTGGTTTATATTTCTATCGATTAGTCGCAGCAGATTTTATACAGACCAAGAAGATGATGCTTGTCAAGTGAAATTGTATAAAGTGGTGCTGTCCCAAAAGTAGGTTTGGGGTGGTGGCCGCAATCTTCAGATTGCGTACTCAGCTCAATTTCGCAGACATAAAGTCTGCGGCTACCAGAGATATTTTACTTTTGGATAATTTCACTTCTCGTTTATTATTTCCAACTCTTCAAAAACTCCACAAGCAATCTCACTCCAACACCAGAGCCGCCTTTGGGTGCGTACGGGTGCTGCTCATCAAGCATCGCAGTGCCGGCGATATCGAGATGCACCCACTTGTAATCACCAATAAATTTCTTTAGGAAGAATCCTGCGGTGATAGCGCCAGCCCATTTGCCACCGACATTCTTCACATCGGCAATGTCGCTCTTAATTTGTTTTTCGTACTCATCGAAGAGCGGCAATTGCCATACCCGTTCAAAAGTTTTATCGCCTGTCGCTTTTAGCTTCATCATCAGTTCATCATTGTTACCCATCATGCCGGTTGCGTGCATACCAAGTGCTACTACACATGCACCCGTGAGTGTTGCAAGATCGATGACGGCTTTTGGTTTATATGTCGCTGCATACGCTAATGCGTCGGCAAGGATTAAACGTCCTTCTGCATCTGTGTTATCAACCTCAGATGTCTTGCCGCCGTAATGCTTGATGATGTCACCTGGTTTCATTGCAGAGCCGCTCGGAAGATTTTCAGTTGCAGGAATCAATCCAACAAGATGAACGGGCAGCTTCAAACGCGCTGCTGCTTCCATTGTTCCAATAACAGCCGCAGCACCCGACATATCCATCTTCATTTCCGCCATACCGTTAGATGGTTTGATGGAGATACCACCGCTATCGAAAGTGATACCTTTTCCAACCAGCACAATAGTATCGAGATTTTTTTTATCAGAATTGTGCTCAAGGATCATGAAGCGGGGAGGTCTCGTGCTGCCGGCGTTCACAGCGAGGAGTCCGCCGAATCCTTCCTTCTCAATTTTCTTTTTATCCCAGATAGTAATATTGTAGTCGTAGTGCTCAGCAGACTTTTTGGCTGCATCTGCCAATGTTTCGGGGTAAATCTCACAGGCAGGTGCGTTCGCAAGGTCTCTTGCAAAAGTTGTCGCCTCACAGATTATATGAACATTGTTAAGTTCTTTCTTGACATCTTTAATGATGGACTCATCCGGATTGATGATTGTTATTTCCGTGATCTTGCTTTGTTCATCTTTCTTTTTCGTTATGTATTTATCGAATTTATAAAGAGAAAGATAAGCACCTTCGGTAATTGC
>CAYGZC010000338.1:0-3854 GCA_964354225.1 uncultured Chlorobiaceae bacterium
GTCACCTCCGGGTAAGGTTTTTCCGGGTCCATCATCGGGCGATAGGTTTCGCCTTCCTTCAGTTCTTTGTAAGCATTATCGGGAAGACCGCTTGTGGTAGTAGGTATTTCCATGAACTTCTCCTGTATTTATTTTGTTGATTGTGAAATTTACCTTGTCACAATAATGTAGATGAAGTTAAAAAAATTATTTGATATTTCAAATCTCGATGATGCATCCGTTACATTGACGAATTTTTATTCAAACATTTATTGCATTATTTTGATCCATCCCATAATATTTTGTAAAAACCAGCCGGTATTTGTTGATTAACGAGTGTTTTTATCATCTGTCCACTAAGATTGAGTACCTTCAGTTCGACGAAGGATTCATAAGGTAAATCAAACTTAATAGTCGCAAGATCATCGAAAGGATTTGGATAATTTTGATGCATAGCCCACAGCGCAGGTAATGAAGGATCATGTATACCGACGACTAATCTTGTTATATCGCTGTTTGTAATTACTATGCTATTGCTGTCACAAATTAATTGTCGGCTTTCTTCTTTTCCATCAAGCATGGCACTCAGCGTGAAATTCGGCGGGCATTTAAATTTCCAGCTTACTGTTAAGGGATAGTAATCGGCTTGAATTCTGATTGTGTATTCGTATCGTTGGTTCGGGTTGATGCTGACAGGATAAGTTTCGATATATACGTTGGAAGCAAAGCGAACATCAAACTCGGGTGCGGGCGGCGGCAAATCGCTTCCCCGTGTGCCTCTATCTTCTCTGACTAAATACAAATTCTGAGAATGTCGATGAGTATCTTTTATCGATATTCTAAAATAATTCGAATCGATAACTGGTTGTAGATTACTCTTATTACTTTGAAAATACAATGGAGTGGATTTAGGAATCTTTGTTGCCGGAGTTGTTGGATTCCAGGTAAGGATAAATTCGTTCGCACCTTTTCTTATCTTTCGATAAAAAACCTGGCTTTTGTTTGTCGCGGTATCTCTTAGAACAAACTTGGCGCTATCCGATATTTTAAATGTACCAAGGTCTTCGTTGGTTTCTCCACGTTGATTAAAGATTGGCGGATTGAAATAACTTGGGAATCTTTCCGGGTCGGTACATTCATAAATACCTTTCAACGAAGTATAACCCAAGATTGGTTCAGTCGCTGCGCGCACCATGAAAATCGAATCTTCAAAGAAAATATAATTTGAATCTGGATATAGAGCTTTCATTTTTACTTTATAACCCGCCACTGCAACCGGTCTTAATGATGAATCGGCTGCAACGGAAATCAAATTCCCGCCACTTACCTGAATCCCGGACATATCTTGATTAAAAGAATTCTTAACAATAATCTTAACATAAAAGTTATCGATTTCCGGCGGCTCAGTAGTAGGATGTTTGCAGGAAAGAAACTGAGTGCTAATAATGATTATCAATAATCTGGCTATATGTTTTATCAATTTCATTGTTACAATAAACAGATTATAGTGGAATAATTCAAGCGCATGTCGATCAAGCTCTTTTACTTTTTGATAAGTACTTTACTTTCGGTTCTTCCACTTTAAACCCGATTTGGCGTTTTGGTTTCTCCGGAGGCAGCATGAGCTGGCGGATGGCATCGAATATCGATTTGATTTGTTTATCGTGTGTTTCATATTTCTTTTCGAGTTCTTCAAGTTTGTGAGCAAGGTCTTTGTGTGTAGCAAGAATCTGTCTTAGTTTTACGAACGCTCTCATGATGGCAATGTTGACTTGAATAGCTCTCTCACTGTTTAAGACAGTGGAAAGCATTGCTACACCCTGTTCGGTAAAGGCAAGTGGTAAATAACGTCTACCACCGCTGCCATATTTTGAGGTCGCAATTTGCGACCTCAAAAGTTCGTATTCTGCTTGAGTAAGATGAAACATAAAGTCATCAGGAAACCGACTAATGTTTCTCCGGACTTGCTCATTAAGCCGTTTTGTAGGTACACCATATAGCAAAGCGAGATGAGAATCCAACATGACTTTCTGTCCACGAATCAAAAAGATTCGCTGCTCGATTCGTTCTGTAGGAATTAGTGCGTTGGTTGACATTGAATTCGTTGGTTTCAGGTATTCAAATGTTGGGGTTTCTTTCTTTTCTTCAATTCGTTTGTTAATCGTTCCCAATATTCTTCAGATACCACTTTTAATTCGCCTAACGCATCGCTTAAATTTTGTTGACTATCAATGTCAATAGCTTTTTCAATCATTATTTCAATCGGAATATCGTGTAACAAATTTTTAGCAAAAGTACAATCTATATCATATATGTCTCTGAAACACGAGGATATTTGTCTAAATCGATAATATTGGATTCTTGCTTTAATATGAGAGGCAAATCCTTCTATCAATGGACTCGTGATTGCAATCTTATCATGCTTGTCGATAAGTCGCAATCCGGCAGAGATAGAAGATATATCTTCAGTGGCTAAAGCTTTCTCACTTATTGAATACAGTAAAGAACTAAGTTGATTTTTAGTAGTTGTTTTGTCTATTGAAAGGAAATTTGCATAGGTGTGGATAAAAGCAGTAGGTCTAAGCTCATTAATTTTATTTTGAAAAACCTTATGTTTGAATAAACTCTTAGAAACACTGCTAATTTTCATACTTGCAAGGGGGTGTAATGCTTTTAGTCCCTGCGACACTTTACGAGCACTAACTTCAAACTTAAGTGATTTATCGATCAGCGTCTTTGTATCAATTTGTTCAACAATCTCTCGTGTTTTTGTTAAGTTAATCTTCGAAAGTTGTGAAAATGGAGATTCAAAATCAGATATTTCGAACCAGGTAGTAGCAATTTTCTTAAGAATTTCTTGATTAGGGATGTTCTTATAGAATCTTTCTGCTCTTTCTTTATTTCCAGGAATTGTCGATAAGTTGTAAAGCAACTCTGAATATTCTTGAAGAGTAGTTTTTCGAGAGAGTAAGATTATGAAAATATTATCAGGAATACTGGTAATAATGTTTTGAGCGATCGATTCATTTACTTTTTTCAAGTCAGCTAGAAATTTGCCTACTTGAACACACTTTTTTTCTGTTTGGATTTTATTATTGATCTGCTCGATGAAATCCGTGTTTTTTGCAAGTGAAGAAATTTTATCATTTGAGACATCGTAAAGCTCAGATAATATCCTACCCGTATCAGAGAGACCGTAAGGTCTAAGTCCTTCAATAATTTTCTTTTCGTCTATTACACTGACAAGCTTAGATAGTAATTCCTTTTTAAATGGAAACAATTCCTTAAGTGATTTGCTGATTTTTCCAATAGGCCTGTTTTCAATCTCATTAGTCAGATATTCGGGAGTAATATTTTCGAGAATTACTCTCGCTGCATTGCCACCGAATCTATTTAGTTCAGATATGGATTTTGTCAACTTTTCTATTGGCTCTTTTTTTGATCTGAGGGAAATACGTTTTAAATCTAAGAACTCAAGAATATTACTGGCAAATTCCTTTCCTTTGATTTGGGAAATTTCAATAAGCGAATTTGATACTACAGGACTAGATGCATTATTAAAAACATTAGCCCATTCATGTAATGTCATTATGCCAATAAGTTGTGCGGCAAATACTCTATCGAATTCAGAAATATATCTAAGGCAGTAAGTTGTATCGCTCAAGTAAGACGAAAGTAATATTTTTTTGATTTCATCGTTAGGTATTCCCTTGATAATGTTTTTATATCTTGTAAAATCTTTTTTGGCTAAAAGATATAAAAATTTCCGTAACTCGCTTGCATCGTTAAACTTCTGTTTGAACAGATCGACTAAAAATTTATTATCGGAAACTAAGATCTTATGATAATAATCATAACTTTCTTTTCCGTATTTC
>CAYGZC010000339.1:0-18217 GCA_964354225.1 uncultured Chlorobiaceae bacterium
ACTCCGGTTTGACCGATTCGGGCAACAACAATTCCGAGTTCATCAAATTCTTTCATCTTCTGAGCTGCAAGTTGGTTTACTTCCATCGCTTTCGAAAGAGAAACTCCCGGAAGCAGGGCAACATCCATATCGAATGCGCCCTCGTCCATGATTGGTATAAACTCCGTTCCTAATCTTGTGAAAAGGAACAAAGCGACGATCAAGAATGCACCGGCGACGCTTAGGATCATTATTTTCTTCTTCATTACATATTCTAAAAGCGGCAGATAATATTTCTTCGCATACTTCATTATCACGCTTTCTTTTTCGGGCCTCGGTTTTAAGAATATTGAACAGAGAGCCGGTATTATAACGATTGAGAGGAACAACGAAGAAAGAAGCGCAATGGCAACTGTCTTAGCAAGCGGGCCAAACATTTTTCCTTCAATCCCTTCTAATGAAAGAATAGGAAGAAACGTAATGGCAATTATCAATACCCCAAAAATGCTGGGCTTTTGAACCTCGAGTACCGCCTTGAGAACAACAAGAATTGGATGTTCATCTTTTTTCATTTCAACGTAGTGACGTTGAACGTTCTCCACCTGGATTATTGTTGAGTCTAATATCATTCCAATGGAAATCGCAATTCCGCCGAGAGACATTAAATTTGCACTGAGTCCTACAAACTTCATCACAACAAATGTTATAAGCAGCGAAAGAGGTAAAGCAACCAACACAACAAAGCTTCCTCTAAAGCTTCTCAATAATAAATACAAGATTATGAGGACAAGAAGGGCGCCTTCAATCAGAGCTTTGTTTACAGTATTCACGCTTGCATTTACTATATCGCTTCTATCATAATAGGGTACCATTTTAATTCCATCCGGAAGGATGTTGTTTTCATTTATTTCTCTAACTTTTTCTTCCACTCGCTTAACAACCTCACGGCTGTTCTCACCGCGCAGCATCATTGCAATTCCGCCAACGGCTTCATCTTTACCGTCCTTCATTGCGGCGCCCATTCGCACTGCTTCGCCGATCTTAACTTGAGCGACATCTCTTATATAAGTGGGTGTCCCTTCGTGAGATTTCAGCACAATGTTTTCAATATCGCTCACATCTTTGATCAATCCAACTCCGCGAACGATATATTGATCGGAATTTCTTTCGAGAATATTTCCACCCACATTTTGATTGTTGTTCTCAATTGCGGAGTAAACTTCGTCCGCTGTTATTGCGTACTTCAGTAATTTTTCCGGTGATACTATTACCTGATATTGCTTAAAGTAGCCGCCGAAAGAATTTATTTCATTTACCCCTGCAACGCTTTTTAATTGCGGTGTAATAATCCACTCTTGGATTGTTCTCAAGTTTGTTAAGTAAGCAATCTTTCCGAGTGAATCGCCCGGCATCTTTCCTTCGAGAGTATATTGATATATTTCACCCATCGCCGTAGCAATTGGTCCCATAACGATTTCAACTCCCTTCGGGACACTTTCTTTTGCTTCACCCAATCGTTCAAAAACCAACTGGCGCGCAAAATATATGTCAACATTATCCTTGAAAACAATTGTTACAATCGAAAGCCCGAACTTTGTTACAGATCGCATTTGCTCTACGTCCGGTAAACCGCGCATTGCCATCTCAATCGGATACGTTACATTTCTTTCAATCTCGATAGCCGAAAGTCCATCTGCGTGGCTTACTACTTCAACTTGAATGTTTGTTACATCCGGAAATGCGTCAATTGGTAAAGTCAAATATGAATACAATCCGAATGCGACAATGAGAAGAGAAAGAAATATTATCATTCCTTTTTGCTTCAGCGTCAATGAAATTATTTTTTCTAACATCAGTGTTACTCTCCTCCCAATTCATCTTTTTTCAGTTCGCTTTTTAAATAGAACACACCTTTGGACACCACTGTTTCACCCTCTTTCAATCCTTCCTTGATTTCTATCATAGTATCAGCAATTGTTCCGGTAATGACATTTCTTTTCTCAAAGGTTGTATCGCTTGTCTGAACAAAAAGATATGTCTGTCCGGTTTCTTTTACTACAGCTTCATCTGGAATCATAATTCCTTTTACACCTGCGCCAAGGGGGATTTTTAATTCACCAAACATTTGTGGTTTCAGTTTGTTGTGAGGATTGCTAAACTCCGCGCGTACGGTAATTGTTCTTGATTGCTCATCAACCGTTTGACCGATGTATATTATTCGTCCGTTAAAATTCTCATTTGGGTAAGTTGTTGTCTTGAATACAGCGCTTGTTTTCTGATTTATCTTTGCCAAATCCTTTTCATAAATTTGTCCATCTACCCAAACAGAATTTGTGTTGATCACTTTGAAAGTGTTTGTTGTCGCGTCGACAAATTGCCCGATAACAACATTTCTTTCAACAACAACGCCGTCAATGTGCGATTTAATAGGCAGTGTGCCGGAAGTATGCTCTTCGCCGATCTTTTCATTTGTTACATCTTCATCATCAAGACCCACGGAGTGAATTCTTTTATCTTCTGCCTTGTATTCCGCGAACGCCTTTTCATATTCAGCTTGGCTTTCTAATAAAGCTTTTTGTGATCCTATTTTTTCATCGAACAATTTCTTCTGTCTTTCATAATTTGCTTTTTCATAATCGAGAGTTGCCTTTGCTTTTAGGAATCCGGCTTTAATCGTGCCGACATCGAGACCTTCAACCGTCAATAATGTTTGACCGGCTTTCACGTAATCGCCAACTTTTGCAAAAACCTGATGCACTCTTCCTTGCATCAGCGAACCGACCTGTGCTTCAAGATCCTGATTTGGGATTACCTTCGCAGGTGCAGTTAATGTTCCGGTCAACGGCTCCATCTTTACGGTAAAGAGATTTAGACCAATATCGGATGCGCTCTTTTTTGTTAATATGACAACCTCATGTTCCGTTTCGGTTTTTTCTGCTGCTATTTTGTCTTTAGATTCGTCACCGCAACCGGGTGCCACGAGATTACCGATTATTAATACTAAAATTGGGAAATAAGTTCTTGGATTCATGATATATACCTTGCTATGATAAAATATTATTGATTGATTGAAGCACCGACGGCAAATTCTAACTTAGCCAGCGATGTACAGTAACGAGCCAGTTCTTCCACGTATTCGTTCCGTGATGAAATCAGTGTTTGTCGGGCTTGTAAAAATTCTATATAGGTGATGTCACCCGCTTCGTAACTCGCAAGAGCGGTACGGTACACCTCTTCTGCCTGAGGAAGAATATCTGTCTGATGCAGTATGATTTGCCGCTCATCGTTTTTCATTTCTAAAAATGCGTTTTTTACATTCACACTAATGAAATTATTTAGAGATTGTAAATCAGATTCAGCAATACGTAAGTTTGCCGAGGCTTCCTGAATCTGACCACGCTGATCGAATAAAAACCAGAGAGGCACAGAAATTCCAAAAGAGACACCATAGAAATCCGAGTTACCATCTACAGTCTGACGATAATAAGATGCATTCAGGTTTGGTAAAAAACTCGACCATGCTAAAGTTCGATCCATTGAAGCAACCGATACTTTTCTGGATGCCGCCTTAATTTGTGGATTGATTGCAGAAGCCCTTTCTACTAATTGTTCCAATGATTCTGCGATTCGCTTGTACACTAAACTATCGGTGAGTATGATTTCATTAGACTGATCTTCCTTTCTTATGCCGAGCGTATAATACAATTCACCGAGAGAAATTTTAAGATCATTCTGAGCCACCTCTAAACCGTTGCGGGCTTGTGTGCGTTGGACATTTGCAGTCAGTCGTTCTAAGTTCGTGGCTTCACCGACGTTATAGCGGATATCCGCTTTACGGGCGAAGTCCTCGGCAATAGCAAGATTTTCCTTGGCAAGCTCAATCTTTTTCTGTTTGGCAAGCACGTCGTAATATGCAATCTTGACTCGTGCTGTAATTGTAATTGAGGTTGTAGAATGTTCTGCTTCGGCAATTGAAACTTTGGAAGATAACTGCATACCACGAAATAAAATGTTTGTAGGAAAATCTAACGATTGACTTATTTCGACCGTTCGTTCTCCAAATTGTTTTATGCTGTTTCCTTTTGGTATGTATTGATAATTCACAGCAACTGAAGGAAGCGGCGGTGAAACACCGCGCCAGAATCGTCCATGTTCAACATCAATTTGATTCAACGAAGAGAGTAATTGTGGATTATTTTTTTGTGCAAAAGTAATTGCATCATTGAGAGAGAGTTGTTCCGTAATCTGGGAGAACGAAGTGTTCCAGCATGATAGAAATAACAGTCCCATTATATAAAAAAAGGGTATCAAGGCGATCCTCGCTTAATAGATTTTTAAAATTTATGAATTATAGAAACCCGAAATGATCGGGCAGCAGCGTTAGGGCGTTACGCTTTGGGAGGATGATAGATGCTTTGAACTGGAGCAGTCGGAATAGAGAAGGAGAGTATTATTGTGTTATTCTCTGATTGTAATGAAGATGAAGCATTTGATAAAACATTTGCGATCGTTGGGATGTGGCAGATACAGGTACAGTTATCGGAATGACTATCATCGGGATTAGTAGGGGAATTCTGATGACTGCCGAGTAGTTCGCAAAGTAATGCTGAACATTGATCGGTGTTGCTACCGTTTAGGCAGTAAAAATCAGCACACCAGAATATGGATATGGTAATGAATAAAACGACAATAGCTGATATGATTCTTTGACTGTTCATAATTTATGTTAAATATACCGTAAATCTTCCATCTTTCAAAATTTCAGAAAACTACGAACGATAGATACCATGTACATTGCTTACCTTTTTACTCATGAACGCAGCACCAAAATCGAGTGATGCGCTTGCTACATAATGTACATAGGGATTTGTAAAGGTTTTGAATCGTGCAAACCATTTTATTTCTATAAATAAGGTTCGAAATTTAAGAATTTATCCCGCCTATTTCTTTCTCATCAACATCTCGATCTCATGGATATCCTTCGGTACATCTTTCGTCATCACTTCGCAGCCCGATTCAGTCACAAGCACATCATCCTCAATCCTGATCCCAAAGCCGCGGAAATCTGACTCTATACTATCGGCATCGGTTGGAATATAAATTCCCGGCTCAACCGTCATTACCATGCCGGTACGGAGCGTGTCGCTTGCCCAAATATCGTGCACATCTATACCGACCGGATGTGTAACACCGTGACGGATAAATTTTTTATAACCTGCCTGCGTGATAACTTCTTTTGCCTTCGCATCCATATCCTTCATCGTGATTCCGGGCTTGACGATATTGATTACTTCTTTCTGAGCGCGTAAGACTACAGCATAAACTTCTGCTTGTGCTTTTGAAAATTTTCCTGAAACGGGAATCGTTCTTGTGATATCGCAAGCGTAGCCGTTATATTCTGCACCAACATCCATCACCACCACTTCGCCGTCTTTCATCTGTCTGCGGTTGTCATCATAATGAAGTATCAATGAATTCTCACCAGAACCGACTATCGGCGTCCAGCTTGGGAAATCCGCTCCTCCGTGTGTCATCTCGTACTCAATATCGGCTTGAAGCTCGTATTCCCACTTACCGGGCTGGCAATCCATCATCGCACGTTTCAGACCATTCCAAGTCAGCTCAATAGACTTTTGCATGAGCCGCAATTCCGCTTCAGATTTTATTTCTCTAAACTTACCGAAAAGCAGTAGTGCATTCTTTACTTTCAGTCCAGAATATTGTTGCTCGAGTTCTTTCTTAGCATTTTTCTCGATAAACAATTTTTTATCGTTAAGCCAATCGTTTACAAACGGCAGGTCGGGTGCTGAGACGTACAATGTTTTAGTGTCTTTCAGTAGTGTCTTGAATATTTCACCAAATCGATTGACGTTTAGAACAGCTTCGTTTGTTTTAACTTGAATCTTAGAACTATCATTTTTGTTTGAAGTGAAGAGAACAGTGTTCACCGTTTTTCCATCGACTGTGATTCCTCGCGGTGAAAGGATGATATAATTGTTCGTTGACTTCAACCCGGTAAGATACAGGAAGTTGCTCTCTTGACGGTATTTGTACTCGACATCATTCGACCTCATCTTATAATCTGCCGTTTTCATTGCAACAACAGCATCCGAATCAAGTGAAGCGAGCAAACGTTCCCTGCGGTTGGTATATTCATCTTGTGAAATGCCGTTTGCAACGGAATTGAATTGGCATAAACCACTTCCTATTCCAAGTAAAAGGAAGATGCTAAGAAATAAGACCTGGCGCCACATACTACTTCTCTAAAAGTGTTTTAGTCGATTTGCTTGTGACCGACATCGGGATCGTCATATTCTGCTGACCGGTGATTGCCATTGTCTGTTCATTGTCGGTGGTTGATTCATCTAACACAATGAGACCAAGCTTTTGATCAAAGTACACTGTTCCTTTTACTTTGCCGTTACCTTCAACGAATAATTCCATTCCATTCATCATCATTTTTCCGGTGTCTGACGATGTGCCTGTGTAATCGATCTTAAGACAGTCGTGGTTTTGCTTTTTCTCTTTACCGCCCAAAGTGTATTCAACATTTGATGTGTGGACAATTTTCCCACCCATTGATTCAACTGTATCAACTGTAGTTGAACTCCATTTTTCTCCGACCTTCACTTCTTTGTCGGGCAGTTTTGTCGCACTTGTCATACCGCGCTGCGATCCGCCACCCATCATTCCTTCGTTCTTTATTGTATCGATAACCTCGCGAGAAAGAATCGCTCCTATTTTCGAGACTGTAATTTTAGTTCGCTTGCCAATAAGGTTGCTGAGAACCATCGTCGTATCCATCATCGGGCTTTTAGTTGTATTCTTAGCAGAGTCAACAGAAACGATAAGCGCCGTATTTCCATCGCTCGCAACGCTATCTACCACAATGCGCATTGTCATATCGCTGGCATTTGTCATTTTCATTTCTTTACCCATCATTTCCTGTGTGATGTTGCTGTTGGTGATGTGACTGTATCGATAGGTTTTTCCTTTTTGGAATTTGTACTCAAGCTTGTAACTCTCTTGTGTAAAAATAATGGATACCGAGAGCACTATCGCAATTACTATTAGTGATATGCGTGAATAAAATTTGTTCATACGGACTCCTTGATTAGAATAATTGATTTTGTTTGGGATTTTCTATTAAATGATATTTCTTATCCTCGTTTGTTATCCGCCAAGCTGTTCGGAAAACGAGCCGTGCTGCTTTTGCCGCTTTTTCTGCGTTGATCGTTTCAGGTTCATCGCTGACCTTATGCAAATCGGAGTGAAGACCGGAATGATAAAACAAGAACGGAATATTTTTCTTCCGGAAACTCATATGGTCACTTCCACCTTGAAGTTTCTCTTCATCGATAAGTGTGAAACCGATTTCTTTATTTTCTTCTTCATTGATTTGGACAAGGTCTGGACTAGCCGCCTCACTTACCATGTACAGTGAATCGGCTCCGTTTCGTCCAACCATATCGATATTAAGCATTGCGATTGTATTGTCAAGAGGGAAGAGTGGTTTATCAACGTATGAGCGTGAACCCACCAATCCCTTTTCTTCACCTGTAAAGGTAATAAATAACACACTTCGCTTTGGTTTCTGAGCTATCGCGCCGAATGCCTGAGCAACTGCAATTACTGCACTTGTACCAGAGGCATTATCATCCGCACCGTTGAATATGTAATCGGCAGTGTCGGAGTGTTGCTTCAAATAACCAACATGATCATAATGTCCGCCGATGACGAGCAATTCATTTTTTAATTTCGGATCGCTCCCCTCAATATATCCGATGACATTCTGACTTGATTTATCATCGATGATTGTAGAGGTTTTTAATGATATAGTTGTGTTTACAATTTCAAAAGAGTGCGGCTGTATGGTACTGTCGATCTTGCTCTGAAGTTTCTTCAATCCATCTACACTTCCGAAAAGTTGCGCAATTACTTCTTCGCCAACTTGAACAACCGGAATTTTTTTCTCATCATCTGCAGTGAGCGTGATGGGAAGTGCATCCTTAGGCAATGTTTTAGAGAGCGAGGGCCATGGAAATCCACGCGGTGTCAACGATTCGTGATTTAGCGGATCGGTTACCACAAGCACACCGACGGCTCCATGTCCGATTGCGTTCTTCACTTTTTCACTAGCGTTGGAATATTCTGTTTCCTTCACACCTTTGAATATCGAACTGGAATCATTTTCTCCCGGCTCATGCTTAAGGACAATAACGATTTTTCCATGGACGTTAATATCTTTGTAATCGTCGTACTTGTAATCAAGCGCCGTAATACCATATCCGGCAAAAATAATTGGTGCTTTTACTTCTGCATTACCAGTCATATCGAAAGGTGTAAATTCGGTTTTGATTTTATACGATTGCTCTGTGCCATCCTTAACGATCTTCAAGAAATTTTCTTCGCCCAACGAAACGATACCGAGTCCTACTTTCTGGAAGTAACTGCCATTAACCGGCTGCAATCTGGATGCTTTGAATACACCGGCAATATAATGTGCCGCTGAATCAAGTTCCGGGCTTGGTGTGTTGCGACCTTTCATCGAATCGGAGGCAAGGATCAGTATGTGCTTCTTTACTAGATCGGGTGTTATGATCTTATTAGCTGTAGAGTCGGCTCTTTCAAAACCCAGATGGGTGCATCCAATAAGTAGAAAGGTAAGATTTATGATGAGAAAATTGCAGAAAACGTTTTTCTTCATTTTAGCGGTAATTTGATATTTTTATAAATAAGTTAGAATTTTGTTAGTGGAAAATATACTCTTTCTACAGTGTAATGTCAAACCATCAATGTGCAGAGTCCGACTCGTATTCGGCCATTCCATTTAGCCGATCTAAGAGATGGATTTTACCCCAGCATCTCCGCAACTTTTTCAACATCATTCGTTGGTACCTGGCATGTGTAATGCTGACAAATAAACGCGGTTGCCTTACCGTCAATCATAGTCATGTTTTGGATGAAGGGGAGATACGAGGTCAATTTCTGTCTTGTGTAATCATCCACAAGCAGGATGACTTTATTCGGCAGGAAATGTTTATAAATCTCTCTTAACATTATTTTTGTGTCTCCTGCCAATCGACTACCGACGATGATGATTTCCATTGGAGTGGAAAGATCCCAATCCAATGCAGTCAACATTTGCGGTAAAGCTTCCGGCATTTGATTTAATCGACTTCCAAACAACTGCAATGTTTTCTTTGCCAGATCTCGCCAATCGTTCTTGTTGATCAACTGTGAGAGCCGGAGGAGATTCAACGCCGCTACAGAATTGCCCGTTGGCTCGGCACCGTCGTAATCTTCTTTCGTGCGGATAAGAATGGATGGATCGTTTCCGACGGTATCATAAAATCTACCTCCGTTTGGATCCCAAAATATTTCAATTTGTCTCTTCATCAGCGTGATTGCAGATTCCAGCCATTGCATATCGAATGTAGTTTCATAAAGATCAATCAATCCCTGAATCAGAAACGCGTAATCCTGCAAGCCGCCATCAAAGCGTGCGTCTCCGTCCCGATAACGGCGGAATAGTGTTTGTGTTTGCGGGTTATAAAGATTTTTCATTATAAAGTGTACGGCAGTTTCTGCCGCATCACGGTAAACATCATACTCAAGAATTTGGTATGCTTTTGCAAAAGCGGAAATCATCAAGCCGTTCCAGCCGGTGATAATTTTATCATCAAGATGCGGATGCGGACGCTTCTCGCGCTCAAGATACAATTTATGTTTTGCAGCAAGGAGCAGTCGTTTTAATTCCTCGGGGGTTTTGCCAAACTTCCGCATCGTCTTATCAACATTATGAGCGATGTGCAGAATGTTCTGTCCGTAAAGAACATTCAGGTGATCTTGAAGCGCATTGCCTTCGTCCTCAACTCCGAAATGATAAATAAAAATATCCGAGCTATCTTTTCCGAGAATCGCTTCGATCTCAGATTTTGTCCAGACGTAAAAAGCTCCTTCTTCCTTCTCGTGCGGTTTGGATGGATCGGTAATACTTTCCGCGTCTTCAGCAGAATAGAATCCACCATCTTTGTGACGGAGTTTAATCAGAACATAATCGAGGATACTTTTTGCTACTTCAAGAAATGTATCATCTTTTGTTATTTGATACGTTTCGAGATAAGATATAGCAAGTTGTGCCTGATCGTAAAGCATTTTTTCAAAGTGAGGTACGCGCCATTGTTCATCTACTGAGTAGCGATGAAAGCCACCGCCGATATGATCGTACATTCCACCTTGAGCCATTGCACGGAGTGTGTTTAGAACTATTTTAAGCGAGGAGCCATTTCCAGTTCCTTTAAAATATCGGAGAAGAAAATTTAATATCGAAGGACGTGGAAACTTTGGTGCGTTGCCAAATCCGCCATACTTGGGATCGTAGCTTTGGAGAAATTGATTGTAGGCTTTGCTAATAATTGACTCATCAACAGTTGTGCTATTTTCCGAACTTGAGCTTAGACGCAAATGGTCAGTGATTTGCTCGCTCGAGGTTAGAATCTTCTCACGTTCATTCTGCCACAGTTCGCTTATGCGTTTTACCAAATCAGGAAATCCTGATCTGCCATTATGTTCTGTTGGTCGGATATAAGTCGCTGTGTAGAACGGTTTCAAATCGGGAGTAAGAAAAACCGACATGGGCCAGCCGCCTTGTCCGGTTGTAGCAACAAGCGCACTCATGTAAACGCGGTCAACGTCAGGTCTCTCCTCGCGGTCGACTTTTATATTGATCATTTTTTCGTTCATGATTTGAGCGATAGTTTCGTTTTCAAACACTTCTCGCTCCATTACATGGCACCAGTAGCAAGTTGAGTATCCGATTGAGAGAAAAATTGGCTTATCTTCATCTCGTGCTTTTTGAAATGCTTCTTCACCCCATGGATGCCAATCGACAGAATTATGTGCATGCTGAAGTAGATACGGGCTTTTCTCATTGATGAGGCGATTTGGTTTTTTGTAGTTTGTCATTTTACGCTTCGCAAGTTAATAAATTGAAAAAGGTCGTGCAATACGACCTTCAATTATTGTGGAGTTGAAGTGAGTCTCCGCCGAAGACGGATCAAGTTCAGCTGAGAACACAATTTCTTCTCACCCTAATACCATGTAACAGTATTCCCGCCTCTTTTCACTTCGGCGGGATCCGCAATTTGACGGATAACTTAACTGCACTTCACTTGTTAAGTTATGTCAAATTGGGAGTGGAGCTGAAGGGAGTCGAACCCTCGACCTCCTCGTTGCGAACGAGGCGCTCTCCCAACTGAGCTACAGCCCCATGCTGTTTTAGCTATTTTTCTCTCAAGGTTAATGCTGAACAGAGTATTTTAGTTAGCAATTTATTAGCAGTTCTGTTAGCACTTTCACGCTTGAAACGGAACGTCCTTTCTCGTTCATTCACCCACGTCAATAGGTTGCAATACAAGAAAGGACATTCTTAAAATCTATTTGTTGACGTGTCGAATGATTTAGATTGCATAATAAATATAACCATTTTCCAGCGTAAACTCAACCCCTTTTGTCCTGTATTGCAGAGAGAACTCCTTTTTTATAGCTTCCTTTTCCTACCGACCAAGATTCATATTCTTTCATATTCATCTCGACTGGGTAGTAGTTTCAATATTTCCATGCTCATAGTTCTCCATTTCGATAGTTTAGAATTTAATTCGTTGAATTCCTTGAAGTCTATTTTCCCTGTTGCATTTTGTTCCGATATATTCTCCTCAATCTCCTCGCTGGTTATCAAAATTATATCCTCAAATAGCTGATGGTTGTATTTCATTTATTCTCATCTTTGGTTTTGTTCAAAATGGATTTTCATCATAAGCTTCGATAAGCTCTCCCATCTTTTGACTATCAAGTAAATACTTTAAATTTATTTCGCCACGAACACCCGTACGATTTTTGACCACTCGTAAAACTAAGTTCCTCTCTCTTGAGCTTATTTCATCTTCATCGAGTTGCTCTCCGTGAAGTAGTATAGCATGGCTGCAATCGTGTCCAAGTCCACTTGAACCGTAAAGAGAATTTAAGCCCGGCTTATTCGTGCTTATTTCATTCCTATTAAGTGAAGATGCTACAATCAAAACAAGATTATATTTCAACGCTATTTGCCTCAATGATTCACTAACCTTTTTGATAGATAGGAATTCATCGGAAGATGTTTTCGACCGCTCACCGTAGACCTGAAGATAATCTACGATAACTAATGAAGCACCGTTCACCGCTCCCAGCTCAACTTCGTTAAGAAGATTCAAGAGAGTCCGTTTATAATCAAAATGAAATTCAATCGGTAACGAATGAAGCTGTGAAATTGCATCCACTGAGCTTGAAACACCGCACCTGATAGAATCAATATCCTGACCGCTGAGAATACCGCAACAGCGTTCGTATATTTCTGGTTCACTCATTTCGCTTTCAACGAAGTAAGTTTTAAAACCATCTTTTGAAGCCGATAATGCAAGCTGTAATAAGAACGAAGTCTTGCCTGAACCCGGAATCCCACCAACTAAAACGAAAGCACCCGGAGAGAATCCACCTGAAAGCATCTTGTTAATTGTAGGAAATGAAGTTCGGATTCTTTTAACGCTTCCCTGTTTGTTATACTCAATGTATTTTTTAAACTCACTGAGCTGTGTCTCTTTAGATTTATGGCTGTGCGAACTGAACAACTGTGTAATTTCAAGATTGAGTTTCTGAATATCCTCTTGTGCCTCGAAGCAATCCTCATGCTTTGTAAGCTTGAAATTATTTATTTTTTCATTAATGATTAATTCAGTTAGTTTCAAAACATATAAGCCAAGATTCCTACCGCTGCATTCAAGCCCTGATATTTCTGTAAGTGTGCAATTCTCCTCATTATTTAGATTCCCGGCTGTCTTAATGGCTAAGAAGTTGAATTGACCGCCTTCGGAATTGATATGAAGCAATGCTTCAAATATCTTCTTATGCAACTCAGTCGAGAAATATTCCGCTGAAATCCTTTGCTTATATTTGATAAATTCACCGTTTGAATTGATTAACGATGCTAAAAGCAACGCCTCGACCTCTGACCGCTTATTTATAAAAATCATGTGCCCACCTTCGATTCACTTTCTTTTAAAAACTGGTTATTAGGGGTAGCAAAATGTTTCTGAGCAAATGTTAATGTGCTCTTTTCTTTTCCTTCTTTAACATTCTTGTTTGTGTGCACTCTGTTGCTACTTTGTTGTGCACTCTGCTGTGTACTCTGTTGATAAAGTTTCCAATTATTTATTGAAATCAATGTCGTTATCCGACTTTTTTTGATGTGTATCATTTCACGTTTATGAAGCATCTGTAAAAATTTATCAACTGTTCTTCTGTTCCATTTCCAACGCTTTGCCAGCGTCTTTTCAGCATAGCAAAGGTCACCGGGTTGTAAATTTATTTCGATACCTCGAATAAATACCGTAGTCGCTTTATGTGTGGCGAGTAAAAGTAAATCAATCCAAGCGTGGGTTTTAGTAAACCTATCTGAGAAGTAAAATTCATTCTCCGTTATCCGCCTATGAAGTTTAATATATCCTTCCATCGCTATGCTGCCTCTGTAAATAAAGTTAATTGTTCGGGTTTCATTTCTTCTTGCTTTTCAAACTCTTTAACTAAATCAACTCCCCACAGCTCAAGTGGTAAGAAGTATTGAGTCTCATAATTCTTAAAAGTCAATCGTTTACCAAATTGTATTAAGAAAGGTTTACTGGTGATATATTCTTTACCATCACAGATAATTGAAATCCATTTGAAATGATATTGCTCAACTATCTCTGCATTGACTCCCCAACTATTCAATTTCTTATGTCGATTGTCCCATTTTCTTTTTGACCTGAAACATCCTTCACCTAAAAAATCTATTTTACCAAGACGAACAGTCTTAAACGGTAACCGGAGTTCTACGTCAAATACATTAGGTGATTTTGTTGCAATTAATTCAATATTTTGTATATATTGATTCATAGGTAAAAAAACCTTTCTATGCCCTTGTCTAAGTATAGGTCTTGCCGGACGATGCTTAGCAAGGGCATGATTATTTTTAGGCAATAAAAAAGCCATTGAGGAAATCGATGGTAACCTCAACAGCTCACATATTGCCGAACATTCAAAAAAATATTTATCCATCGATTTAACATCGATGGAAATATATAAACATACTTTAGTATGCTATCCCATCCCTAAGACCCCTTGCTTTTATTGAGCGTTTCAACCTTTGCATAAGCCTCGTTTGCATCGAATATTCCACGTTCCACAATGGTTTCGGGAGTGTTCGATTTTGCTATGTCATAATAAAAACCGTCCTTGTCATGGTATATCCACCACTCCTCTGGATTCCCTTGCTTTCCTTTTCTTGTGACGTGTTCTCGGAAGAATTTATCAATATTATGTTTCTCAATCTTGTGCCGCTGGAATATTGCTCTCAGCTCAGCGTTGCTCTTATCAGCGTGGATTTCTGAGAGTAGTATTGCGAGCCCTTGTTCCTTGAGAAGGTCTTCGTCCCTCAGTTGAAGAACCAAATCTCTCAATCCCAGATTGGCTCGTAAAATCTTGAACGGCTCATATCTCAACAGACCAAAAAATTGTGCATACTGAGAAAATGCCCAAAGTTGTAGGACATAATCTTCAAAGGAAGCGTTAAATACATATGTCTCTGACGGATTTTTGGGTGGATATTTTTGGAAATATTCAATGAATTTATTTTCAGTAAATGCTTTCAATTCAGCATCGGAATTTATCTTTTCGATGTTTCCTTTTTCGGTTAAGAGAACCGATAATATATAACCGTAACTCTCTAATTTGAGAAGTGCCATGTCGTATTGAGAGGGGACATCTGAGATTGGCAATTTAAGATTAGTTTCTAACGGGTCAGTTACCTTGTGTTTGTTTAGTAGATTTTTTAGTTCCTGCGATTTGGGTACTATTTCTACTTCTTCTATGGCATAGTCAGAAGCGTTAAGTAAATCCACAGCCTTTTTGTGGCGCATTTTCTTTGGGGGCTTCATAAATGTCTCTCATAATAAAAATCCCCCACTCGCTTCCAAACCGATTGCAACGGTCTCACCTTGAAGGTGAACGAATGTTGGATTATACTCTTTTGCAATATATACCAGTGTAGATTGATAAAAATATTATTAGATTTCGCATTATACTCAGATAAAATATTCCAGTACAACTATTCTCTCTTTCCCTTTGTAATTTAATGGTGACATTAGAATGCCTTTTCAGCTTCGTTCCTTTCTTTTTCTTCTTGTAATTTTTGATAAGCTTTCCCATTGTATACAGTAGCAAATTTAATTTCAAAATTATCGCCATATAGGGAGTGCAAAATCTCCGTTCTATCAGTTTCCCAGCGAGAGATATATATAAGATGTCCGGCAGATATTGCCATCCCCCACTGAGAAGGGTCGTCTCGAAACAAATCGTTTTTCCAGTCAACTCTTTCCCCCATAGGTTGACCGTATTTTGTTATTAATGTTTTTTTGATTATCTCATAATCACGTATATAATCATTCTTATTTATATGTTTGATTTTGTAAACGTAATTTGTACTTACGAGCTTATCATCAATAAAAAAATAAATAATGTACGCATCAAAGTTCAGAATATTCCCATCATAAAATATCTCATTCTTAGTTTCACCATATATAGTGAAGGATTCAGATTGTTTCACTTCTTTTCTTGAAATTCCCCAAACAGCTTTTCGAAAATCATATTTCATCACAGGCGGTTTATGAGTGGAATCATTTTGATTCTGAGTGATAATATTATTGGAGGTATCTTTTGTGGTTTTTGGGGTATTATCTTTATTTCGATGGCAAGAGAAGAAAATAAGTACTATTAAAAATAATGGGTAAAGTATTTTCATAGCGACCCCCTAAAAAAAATCCCCCTGCTTGTGCTGACAAGCCACGCTAATGGCTTTCCTTTTCAGGACACAAACAGAGGGTGATATAATATCTACTTTCATAGCGTTTCTGTCAGAGTTTAAAATCCTCAAAATGTACTAATATTCTCGAAGTAAATCAATTCAAGGGTATAGAAATCTTGTTCACAGTTGAATGTAACGTTTCGCACTGGTAGAAATAAAAAACCCCAACCATTAACGATTGAGTTTATTGTTTTACTAAATTTTCAGGATACAAGCTTAAACGGGTCAATATCTTCTGATGATAATCTTGCATTTATAACGTCGGCTGATACGTTAAATGGAGAAGATAAGTGACGAGATAAATATTCATTTAATGCTGAAGTCTCTAAGTCGGGGACAGCATTTTTAGCTTTGTCTATTAATGATTTATTATCTTTAATGATATTTATGAGATGGGTTCGAGGTACTAATAATCTTCCAGCAAATTCTCTCGCTTGGAATTCTGCTCTTCCCCAAATCTCAGGGGGGATATTATCTAACATCTCCTTCCATTCTTCATAAGAATTTCTCCGGAGTGCGATAATTTGATTGGAATGCAATTCTCTATGTCCAAGTTCGTGAGCAATCGAAAATCTTAAACGTACATCGGGGGAATTAATATCGTATGCGATTTCATCTAACGTACTTAATAAGAAAGCTTCAGTGTTGGCACAATACTTTAATCCATTAACAGGAGTAAGGTGGATATTAAAGTCTCTTTCAGCAATGATATCTACATTGACTGGTATTTTTTTTCCCCAATGTTTAAGACGAATGAAATCAGCTTTATCCCAAATTTGCTGTTTCTGAAGATATGGGATTTTTATTTGAGAAAAATCTATTGGCAATTATCTTTTTTTCAATAATTCAATAATTTTATCCAACTCTTTTCGATTGGGCTTTTCTCCACGAACCGTACGGAAAAATACGGGTAGCGCTGAAATTACATCGGTATCAGCATAAACTTCATCTGGAATTTTTTTCTGACTGATATATGCTAAATCAAAGAATTGATGCCATTCAGATGTCCCGTGTTTCAAACCAATTATTCCAGCAATTTTCTCTAATTTTTCTCGATCATCTGGTACGGGTAATTTATCTCGTTCAATTTTGCTCCAATTGCTTGGATCAAGCTCAGCCAGTTCGCAGAATTCTCTCAATCCTAACCCCTTAGCGAGCCTTTTTTCTCTGATAAAATCTCCGAAGTACATGATATATCCCCTTATTGTGTCCATATAGTACGATTAATTCAATTACCTATAGCGTGTGGTAATAATATAACCACAAAGATTATTAAATTCAAATTCATATTTATAAACATAAATAATTGATGATTTGTAACCACTTTTATTATAATAAGATAGCGACATATTATCCAATAAAAATAATTATTTTTCGTGTGATCCAATAGAGTGTCACCATATGGTGATATCGCATCTCAATTCAGCTGCAATGCAATCCGGTTCACAGTTGAATGTAATGTTTCAGGTTGCAAATGAGAATACACTTGAGTAACCGAAATATTGCTGTGTCCTAATAGCTTTTGCACCTCATACAAGCTAACTCCATCTTGCACCAACCAGCTTGCAAACGTATGTCGTAAACTGTGGAAATGGAGTTTACCGTTAAGTCCTGCATCAGTAACATATTTTTTCAGTTTCTTTGTCACATAGTCATCGTATATCCTAAAACCGTTCTTATGGAAAACGAACTCTGAGGTAAACCGTCTGTAATTTGAGCTGAGCAAATTAAAAACAACCTCATTCATCGGTATCACCCTTTTCTTACCTTGCTTCGTTTTAAATGTAGGATTACTCTGTATACAAATCAGCTTTCTCCGTAGGTCAACATCCTGCCAGCGAAGGTTAACTATTTCACTTCGTCTCATCCCAGTCAGCACAGCAAAGATAATCACCTCCTTGAGCCAGTTTTCTTTAATAACTGATATGAGTTTTTGGAAATCTTCACGTGAGAAATATTCCGGCTGCCGTTCAGGTATTTTCACCTGTTGCATGTTTGCGAAGGGATTACTCTCAAGCATTTTCCAGCTTACTGCTGTATTCATTGATGCTCGTAGGGCTTGTAATTCACGATTAACCGTTACGGCTGATACATCAGCCAACCGTTTCACTTTGTAATGGTCAAGGTGTTGCATCGTAAGAAAGGGAAGAGGGATGTCACCGACCATTTTTATGAGGTGATTTAATGCAATCCTGTAAAAATCTACCGTAGCTCTGGAATAATTACCCTCAGCAAACGAGAGAAAATGCGTGGGAAATTTTAGCAGAGTGATGAGTTGTTGTTTATCTCTGAAAAGCTCTTTTA
>CAYGZC010000340.1:0-23105 GCA_964354225.1 uncultured Chlorobiaceae bacterium
TTGGCAATCAGTTGGTGTAAATCTATATTGATCGGAACCTGTGTGTGAATTGTAACCAACTTTTTCGATAGTAATGCTTTTTCTTTATGATCGATAAGTTTTTGCTGTAAACTTTTCTGTGGAATTTTGTCAATGTTTTCATATATCTTTTCTATTGAGCCAAATTGCTGCACGAGCGGTATGGCTGTTTTATCTCCAACTCCCATGACACCGGGGACATTATCCGACTTATCACCCGTTAATCCAAGAACGTCAATCACATGTTCAGGAACGACACCGAATTTTTCCTTCACACCTTTTTCATCCACTATTTCCCACTCATCACCTCGCTTGCCCGGTTTGTACATCTTAATAAGAGGAGATATGAGCTGCATGAAGTCTTTATCACCGGTAACGAGAAATGTTGTTATGTTCTGCTGCTCTGCTTTGCGTGCAAGCGTTCCCATTATGTCGTCGGCTTCGTATCCATCCAACTCGATGCTTGGCACGTTGAATGCCCGGACGACTTCTTTCAGCCGATCGATTTGCGGAACCATATCCTCCGGCATCTTTTGTCGAGTAGCTTTATATGGCTCAAACATTTTATGTCGGAATGTAGGCGCCTTCGTATCGAATACAACCGCTATGTGGTCGGGTTTTTCATCGTTTAAGATTTTCATTAGTGCATTGACAAAACCGAAAATGGCACTCGTGTTTTCACCCTTTGAGTTGATAAGCGGGCGATTGATGAATGAAAAGTAAGCACGATAGGCAAGTGCCATCCCATCAAGGAGGAAAAGACGTTCAAATTTTGTGTTTTTTGGTGTTTTATTTCTCGACATCTCGCAATTATTATTTACATTAAATATAATAGAAAAGCATTGACTTTTTGGATTTTAATACATATAGTACATATGATTTATCGAAGTGCGGAATAATATCATCTCCTCGGGTGTTCAATGATTTATTTATTTATTCTCTAAGAGGTTGAGGTAATAATATAATTTGACAAATATTTTATAATTCTACTTTGAAAATAACTAAATAATTTTACAACAACAATTATTGTAGGGGTCACTATGCGAATATTTTTATTATCTCTGTTGTGTATAATACTGTGTTGTGTGAGTCTTCGTGCACAGGATTTACCGCAGTTAAAACCCATAAATCCAGAGTTCACGGAGTATCTTAGAAAAAAACAGGCAAATGAGAATCTGATGATTACATCGGAAGGTCATTATATGGGTTCAATACCTTCACCTAAGGTAGTTGATTTTACTGATTTTTACAAAACGTACAAGCCCGACCAAATCAGGTCATTTCCAGCACGTTTCGATTTAAGAGATGCGGGCAAGGTTACTTCGGTTAAGGATCAGGGGAATTGCGGTTCTTGTTGGTCTTTTGCTGCTACCGCTGCAGTAGAATCGCGATGGCTTATGCTTGGTTATCCTGCAAGTGATTTATCTGAGCAAAATCTAAATAACTGCCATGGCTTTGTTTGGGGACATTGTGATGGTGGTACTTCAGACTTTACAACTGCTTATTATGCCCGTCGGAGTGGTCCACCTTCTGAAGCAGATGATCCATACAACATTTACTCAAGCACTTGTAATAACAAAGGTTATGTTGCTTACGTTGCCGAAATTCGATGGTTACCTAAGGTGACTGATGTTATTAAACAATACTTAATGGATTACGGTGGTATTTCAACATACTATTATCATGATGATGCTTATTATAACGCCACAAATAAAACATATTATTATAACGGATCTGCAAACACCAATCATTCAGTCATGTTAGCGGGGTGGGATGATAACAAGGTTACAGCTGGAGGTACCGGTGCATGGATAATTAAAAACAGCTGGGGTACAGGTTGGGGTGAAGCCGGATATTTCTATATTTCATATAATGACACAAAAGTTTTGTCAAGCAATGTCGTTCACTCATTAAGAATTGAAAAAAATCCTTTTTCGGAAGTTTATTACTATGATAAACTCGGTTGGCTAAATGATGTAGGTTATGGTACAAACACCGCATATGGATTAACTAAGTACGTGTCGACTGCTGAGCAAAAAATTACTGCCATTGGCGTATATACTAATTCAAGCAATACTTCTTTAGACATTGAAATATATGATACATTCAGTGGTGGAACCTTATCGAGTTTATTAGGTTCAATTACTAATCAAACTAAAACATATCCTGGATATTATACCATTGAACTCCCTGCTCCATTGAGTATTTCGGCAGGTAATGATTTTTACATAAAAGTAAAATATTATACGCCATCATATACATATCCAATTCCTATTGAATGTGCATGGTCTGGTTATTCAAATCCCACCATAGAAACGGGTGTATGCTGGATTAGTCCAGATGGAACTTCCTGGTCTGCTATTGGAGGTGGAACATCATATTTGTGGGATTTAACTATTAAAGCTTATGCCGTTCAGTCAGTGATTATAGTTAATACTCCTAACGGTGGAGAAACATTGCCCATCGGATCGATTCAAACCATAACATGGACTTCGAGTGGAATAACTGGCAATGTGAAAATTGAATTATCACGCGACGGTGGGTCAAGCTATGAGACGTTATTTGCCGATACTCCGGACGACGGCACTGAGTCGTGGAATGTTACAGGTCCCATTTCTTCAGCAGCTTTGATAAGAATTACAAGTGTGTCACTTCCATCAGTCAGTGACGTTAGCGATGCGAACTTCTCAATAGCACAGCCGATACTAACAGTTACTGTTCCAAATGGTAGCGAAAATTTACCGATCGGAGCAAATCAGGCGATTCAATGGACATCGAGTAATCTACCGGGGAATGTGAAGATAGAACTTTCACGCAACGCTGGTTCGTCATACGAAACACTGTTTGCCGACACACCTAATGATGGCACTGAATCGTGGAATGTTACAGGTCCCATTTCATCAGCGGCGTTGATACGAATTACAAGTGTGTCGATTCCTTCAGTCAGTGACGTTAGCGATGCGAGCTTCTCAATAGTACAGCCAATAATAACAGTTACTGTTCCAAATGGTAGTGAAAACTGGCAGATCGGGGGAAGTGAGGGTATTCAATGGACATCGAGCAATATAACTGGGAATGTAAAAATAGAGCTTTCACGTAATGGCGGCTCGACTTATGAAACACTTTTTGCAGGCACCACGAATGACGGCTCGGAATCGTGGAATGTTACAGGTTCCATTTCATCAGCGGCGCTGATACGAATTACAAGTGTGTCGATTCCATTAGTCAGTGACGTTAGCGATGCAAACTTCTCAATAGTACAGCCAATAATAACAGTTACTGTTCCAAATGGCAGCGAAAACTGGCCAATCGGTACAAATCAGGAAATTGAATGGACATCAAGCAATGTGCCAGGGAATGTGATGATCGAACTTTCACGCAACGCCGGTTCGTCCTACGAAACACTGTTTGCCGACACACCTAATGATGGTACTGAATCGTGGAATGTTACGGGTCCCAATTCTTCAGCGGCGCAGATACGAATTACGAGTGTGTCGATTCCATCAGTCAATGACGTTAGCGATGCAAATTTTTCTATAGGTTTCTCGTCTGTCTCCGGCAAAAAATTTGGTGATCTGGATGGAAATGGACTTAGGAATGAGGGTGAGCTAGGTCTTCCTGGATGGACAATTCATTTAACCGGACCAATTAGCTCATCAAAAATAACCGATGAAAATGGTAACTATAGTTTTACTGAATTACCCCCGGGAACTTATACTATTAGCGAAGAAAATCAAACAGGATGGACTCAAACTTCTCAATCACATCCACCTATTGTATTGACAGGTGGAGAGGATATTTCAAATATTGATTTTGGAAACAGATTCACAATTTCTCTTTCTGTTAATAAGGGTTGGAATATGGTTTCGATTCCAATTACTGTCCCAAATTATCAAAAGAACGTGCTCTTTCCCACCGCTGTCTCTGATGCTCTTGCATATCAATTAAGCTATGTCAGTATCTCAACTCTTTCAAATGGGATGGGATATTGGTTGAAATTCAGTAGTGCACAGACCGTGCAATTGGCTGGATTACCTCGTTTGCAAGAGATAATAGATGTACAAGCGGGTTGGAATATGATCGGCTCTATCTCTGGCAATATCTTAACAAGTTCGGTTGTTCAGATTCCCGACGGCAATCTTATCTCAAGTTATTTTGGATACACAAGCAGCTACCAGATATCAAGCATTATTGAATCGGGGAAAGGATACTGGGCTAAGGTAGGTGATTATGGGCAGATGAGCTTATCATCTGGCTCGCTATTACAGAAGTTAAGTTTCGGTGATCAGTTTGAAAAGGAGTTAAGTGAAGCAACCCGGATACACTTTGAAGATAACGTTGGCACGCATCAAACTCTCTATGTGAGCCCGCGATCCAATCACGTCATGGATATCAACCTTTTCCAACTTCCTCCTTGTCCTCCTGAAGGCATATTCGATGTGCGGTACTCTTCGGGAAAGATGCTGGAATATTTCAACGAAGGAAAAATGCAGGATTTTCCACTCCTTCTGAGCACTGATCATTACCCAATTTCAGTGTGGATTGAATCTTCTGGAAAGCTATCATCCATATCACTTCATACTTCCGATCGATCTCTACCTTTGCAAAGTGATACTAAAGTTTTACTTAGCAATCCAACAAAAAAATTGAGCATTCACATTGGAGGCCAAAATAAGATTCCAACCACATTTTCCTTAACGCAAAATTACCCTAATCCCTTCAATCCAACAACAACACTTTCGTTTGATTTACCGAGTGATGCAGTTGTAACTTTGAAGTTCTACAACTTAGTAGGTCAAGAAGTGGCAACAGTACTCAATCGTCAAGAGTATTCTGCGGGAACGTACGAGCAGCCATTTGATGCAAGTCAACTTGCAACGGGTGTGTACCTCTATCGTATTGTTGCGGAACAAATTGGCGATGATGGCAACACCGGTCGATCATTTACGCAAGTGAAGAAGATGGTTTTGATAAGATAAGGATATTTCTTATCATGAAAATAAAAAACCTCCGAAGTCAGTAAATAAACTTCGGAGGTGTAATAAGTTAATGACGTGATTGATTATTTGAGCAATAACATCTTCTTAACAGAATGGAAATTAGATGTCGATATACCATTCTCATCCATTCCTTGTGCAGTTATTCGATAGAAGTAGATACCGGATGCTAAATCGCTTGCATTAAGCTCTACATCTTGCCTGCCTGCATCTAACATCTCATTATCCAATAATGTCATAACTTCTTGTCCAAGGACATTGTAGATTTTCAATGTTACAAATGCTTGCTCTGGCAGAGCTATCCGAATCGTAGTAATCGGGTTGAACGGATTTGGATAGTTTTGCTCTAAAGCGTAAACAGTTGGTATCTCATCATCATCTTCACCGTTATAAATTGGTGGCGAAGTAATTGGACCAGGTACCGGACTTCCCGAAGAGCCCTGGATTGTAACGAGGTCAAGTTTTGGAGTTGCACCGCCAAAACTCGTACCTGTAAGAATAAGGCAACAATCTTTAGGACGAACCGCCACGCTGTATGCAATGTCGTCGGCAAGACCCGTACCGTTATACCTTCCGGGCCATGATGGATCTTTTATACCGGTAGTTGCATCGATCTTTAATGTGAGATAATCAAGTTTTCTGCCTGTACCCTGATCGCTGCTTCCAGTTACAAACACTTTATCACCCGCATCACACACGACTATTGAACGTGCAATATCCTTCTTCTTTCCTTCGTATCGATTGACGGCGCTCCATACCATTGTTCCGGCAGGATCATACTTCAAGGTTGCATAATCTAAACCCGTCTTTGCACCTTCGCTTGCCCCGGTCACGTAGATGTTTCCGTTATTATCAAGCGCAAGATCATAAGCATAATCCTTCTTATTCGCAGCGTTGTATCGTTTATCCCACACAAACGCACCGGCAGATGTATACTTTACAGTTGCATAATCGAATTTTGTTATCAAGCTATCGCTTGCACCTGTTACATAAACATTCCCACTCGCATCAATTTTCACTGCAAATGCATAGTCGGTTTTCCCTGAGGCATCATAGCGGGCAACCCATTTCTGTGTGTGTAAGGTTGGATCATATCCAACAGTTGCGTAATCGGCTTTCGCTCCATCACTCTCTCCGGTTACAACAACATCCCCGCTATTAGGATCAACAGCTATAGCATATGCCTTGTCAATCTTACTCGAGGGTCCATTGTATGTTGTTGACCAATATTCTAAACCGATTGCATCATATACAACAGTAACATAATCGGCTTTCTTCGATTTACCTCCATCTGTTTCGCCGGTTACGTATACCAAGGCTTCATCCGGACTCAACGCAATAGCATATCCGGCATCTCGTCCATTGTAATTACCGTTCCATCGCTTAACCCATTGCAAAGTCCCAGTGGCATCATATTTAATAGTAATGATGTCTGCTTTTGAGCCACCAAAATCGCTCTCACCAGTTACATATACATTACCGTGTTTATCAAGAATAAGAGCATATGCTTTGTCGTCTTTATTTACTGCGGTGTTGTTCCATGCAGCAGCCCATTTTACAGTACCATTCATATCGTATTTTATCGTTACATAATCATTTTTAGTACTCCGTCCGTCTCCGTAACCGCAAACGTAAACGTCACCGTTTTCGTAGATAGCTAAATTACGTGTCATCAATTTCGCATCGGTCGGAATCTTGAAGCCCATGCCTTCAAGTTTCACGTCGTACTTCTGCGTCCATAACGGACATGGAAGAGATAAGTAATTACCGAAGTTTGGCACTTCAGTTTTTACTTTTCCACCAACTACATCCACTCCTGCAACGAGATTTATTGAATGTGAAGCAGAAGTTGGATAAGTTTGCGTCCAATCGGTCTGTCCATTCTCCGAAACGGTATAATTTCCCGGTGGTAAATTGGTAAATTGATACCAGCCGGTATCATTCGTTACAGTTGAAGCGGTGACAGGACCACTAAGATTTATGGTCCAGCCGGACAACGGTGGTTCACTCGGATCCCATGCGTTATTATTGTCCATATCATCCCATTTATAACCACTGATATTACTGAATGGTACCGGTGTATGTGATGCTGTTATAAGCATCACACCAGTTGGGATTCCCTGCGCATCCACTAACATAATCGGTTGTCCTATCATCTCGTATGTTTCTCCGGCTGCAGGCGGCTTGTGAGTGATTACAGTTACCATGTGAGCAGGTAGCATACCGAACATGGGTGGCATTCCGAGGATGTCGATCTGAAAGAAAACGTCGAAGAAACTCTGCGCGTTTCCTGTGAGTGTGAATGGCGGAAGATCAAGAACACCGGGTGTGTTATTGACATTCTCTTCAATCTCGCCCGAGGTCCGATGCCGCAAATCCCGGTGTAATTCAACTGGACCAAACGAACTCATTCCTGTAAGGTCCATCGAAAGTATTTCTGTTGGAACTTGATCTAAACCATCCAGATCGGAATCCGTTGCAGTACCCTCTGGAGGAATTTCGGTATAAACAATCGTCGGTCCGCTCATCTGTACGGCTTCGGGTGGACCGGCAGGAGGTTGGATAACCACATGGGCTTTTGTGTTAAGAAACGTATCAACTTCAACTGGATGGCTCAATTCAAGATACATTGGTGGTCCTAAAGTTGGCCACCACGTCTGCCCCCCATCCATGGATAATTCAAGAAAAATATCGAAGAAGCTGCTGATCCTGTACGTTCCATCTTCGTTATTTTGACGGATATTTAATTTCCCTAAAGATGCTTTAGTTGGGCTCTCACGGAACATAACATTCGGTGGTAAACCACCAGGCCCACCTCCGATCCAAGGGATATTGAGGGATAACATTTCTGTTTGGTAAAAGTCCACCGGAGCACCAAGCAAACCGTGAGATATCTGTACTGCATCAGAAGTTGATGGAGACACAGGTATCCAAGTTAATCCACCATCAATTGATAATTCAAAGCTTGCAACACCGTTAAAATTAATAACATTCACAAATCCCGGTGGGGGTGGAACAAAAGACGCAGAAGGTTGTTTAAGAGCAACATGCCTGAGTATAACGCCTGGTGCAAAAAGAGCATCCCAATCGCTTGACTTGCTGATATACTTTCCCTTCGGTGGGAAATATAAATCGTTAAAGAAGATGTTCTCAGGCGGATAAAAGAAAGACATCCTGGTTGAATTGGTAGACGGTCTCCAATTTGCACCACCGTCAAGAGTTACCTCTGTGTATACATCAAAGAAGCTTTCGATCTGATAGCCGCCCTCCACAGTTCTTACATTGTGTTCACCCATTGAAGCGCGTGTTGGACTTTCGCGAATCATCAAACCTGCTGGAAATCCTCCTCCTGATATATCCATTTGTACTATCTGGTTACTGAAAAATCTTGTATCACCTAAGTCGGATATATGAGTAAGCAGAGCAGTATTATTCACGCTTGCTGCGGTTGCGTACACATATGTTAATCCTCCGTCCGTTGAGAGTTCGCAGTCAAAGACAGTTGTGAACGAGTATGGTTGCGATCCCAAAAGTGGTGGTAACGTTCCGGTCAGATATAGATCTCGGTTTACAAAGTTCCTAAGGACAACACCGTTTGGAAATGACATGAGCACCCCCGGTGTACTCAGGTATCTCCCGTTCGGTGGAAATAGATCTGTGGGAACAAAATACTCTCCCGGATTTGAAAATAATTGCTGAGTATTTATGCAAAATAACAATAACAAACAACTCAACAATGAAAATTGTTTTATGTGTTTCATAAAACCTCCATATATTATTTTTGGTTTTTAATTAGTGAATTAGTAAAATTGAATTTTTTTATACTATTGAGTGAGTAAAGATTATTCATCAAGATATTCATGAAAACGAAAACACTACTAACAGGAAAAGATAAAGTGACGCTTGCCCGCGCAGAAGAAGTTTTTATCGGAGAGATGGGAGCGTGAAAAAGAAAAATCGATAATGATGGAACCGCTCTCAGGTCTGGACTTGTGAATCCTTCATTACGAAGGCAAGTTATTTTTCATCAAAATCAATTACTATTTAAGCTGCCATATTATAACTGAATGAAAGATTAAAGTCAAGTTTACTTTTTATTCGGCAGAAAATACGATAATTGTGAAGGTATTGAACGGATATCTGCTAATGATCCTCCAACTAATTCTTGCCGACACCGACCTCAACTTCAATCGGAACAGAAAATGGCAGTGCATTATTAATCTGCTCAAAGATTATGCTATTAGTTGTTTGTTCTTGGTTCTTTCCACCCTCAGATCGAAGGAAGAGAAGCAGATAAAATCCAGATTCTTGGTGGATAAATCATGCCTCTTAAATATTGCAGAGGGTGAGTTATTGCTCACCCTTTTTTATTCTAATATATTGCCTCGCGTTTTTGAGATCGATATGGTTTGAATAATTAAAACAGTTTCCACAATAGGATTAAAAATATTTTTACAAAAACCTTGAAGTGGAATTCATATTCGTTATATATCTCACATTGTAGAAATTCATCTTACTGTCCCACATCTACAACTTTTGTCATATCAGATGTAATGTGTTCATCCCGGTGAGTGTCAGTATAATACCGCCATATAATCACTCCGCAAATTAATAGCAATGTGCTGTTGATGGCAAAGACATTCATCAATCCGAAGTTCCCTGCAACCATCCCGCCAAAAAGTGGTCCGATCATATTTCCTAAGATTGTAAGACTTGTAGCAACTCCTATCATACCGCTTTTGCGATTTTCAGGTGAACGCAAACTCGTCATCGAGTAAAGTGCATGTAGAATTCCGCCGCGCACAAAACCAAGTGCGGCACGCAGAAACATCAACGAAACTAAGTTCGGAATTATCATATGAAGACTGTATGCGATACCTGTACCCGTAAGAGCTATGATGAGATTTTGTTTGAAACCAAGTCGATCATTTCTGCGTCCCCACCATGGTGACGAGATGACCATGAAGATACCCGAGATTGCAATAGTAACACCGGTGAGTGTTGAGATGTAACGAGTTGTAGTTTTAAAACTTTCGATGAATAGTGCAAAGAGCGGCTCTATCATCAATCCCGCTATCTGTGAGAGAACAATTATAATTGCAATGATGCGCAGTTGAGTCTGCGTGAACATCAATTTAAAATTCTGAATCACAGATTGTTTCGCCTGAAGCTCGCTTGGCTGCTGAACCTCATGCACGAGTTTTATTATGATAAATCCGCCAACGAAACACAGAGCTGCGGTAATAAAAAATATCTCTCGGTAACCAATGAGGTCGGCTAAGAAACCACCGATTGCAGGTCCTAACATCGTTCCGCCGGCAGTTGCCGATTGCAGCACACCTAAGGAATATCCGATGTGCTGTTTTGGAGTTGACGTTGAAACAAGAGCCAACGCTGCCGCAATGAACCCGCTGATAGCACCTTGCAGCATCCGAAACAGAAGAAGCTGATACACATCTTGTGAAAAACCGACTAAGATTTGAGATATGCCCAGCCCAATAATTGCACGGACGACCATCGCCTTACGGCCGTATTTATCACCCATAGATCCCCAAAAAGGTGTTACAATGAAAGCAGTGAAGAATGGTCCGGCAAACACTAAACCGCTCCACCGTGCAAGCTCATTCGGATTAGTCACTCCAAGCTCACGGATATAAAAAGGGAGGAAGGGAACAACTAGGTTCATGCCCACCATGGCAAGGAACTGAGTTCCCCATAAAACGTAAAGATTTTTTTTCCAGTTTTCCATTCCGAGGACATAAGATACAAAATTATCAGTTTTTGTAATAATCTGTGGTTGAGTAGTTTGGAAGTAACGTGTTTTCTTGTTACATTCTTGCGAAGATATGAAATATCAATTACATCATAGACTTCTATTTTTATTGATGGTTCTTATCACTGCTTGTGAAACACCCAACATTATTGTAGATGAGACTCCACATCGCGATCCTCCGCCTTCTAGGAATCAGATACCCGATCAAACTGTATTTATAAATAATACACTTGGTCCGATATGCTTTACAATAGGTGATAGGAATTGCAAAGTTGAACAGCTTCACGTTTCGGCAATATCATCAAATAAGAAATTAGTGGATAGCAATGATATTGTTTTGAATGGCTCGGGGAGGAATCGAACAATAACTATCACACCAATAGTTGGTCGTACAGGTGAGACGATAATTACCATAATCGCACGAGATGGACGAAGGGTTGATTCTACAAGCTTTAAGGTGACAGTTCTTATACGTCGTGAAAATATGAACTACCCCACTGTTCTGTTTCCATTACCACAATCCGAATTATTAAAGCTAAAAGCTGAATTTGATTCTTTAAACGACACAAAGATTCAATCCGAATTAAATGAATACGGTTTGATCAAAACATGTGGACTGCTTGACCGAGGGCAATCTACTATTACTGACACGAATATTGTAGTATCTAAAGCAAAAAGTGCGGTTTGGAAATTTAGGAAGTTTACAAATGTTATCGACACTAATCTTCTTATTGTAACAGAGGCAACACGATCTTCCAGTGGTCTTTTTACAGATTGGTGGATTCATTTGAAGCAACCGTATAAAAGCCTAATGATTGATGCCATGGAGATTTCTCTTCTAGTTCACCAAGATGTCGTTCAGATGTATGGACATACGTATAAGAATGTCTTTATACCGATACATGATCTGATTACGATAGAAAGAGCTATTAAGAGTCTATTGGGATATGAAATTGAATATTACTGTAAGACCAAAGAGAAATTTATTATTTCGATAGAGGCTGTATTCATAGATCAGGTTTCAATGGTTATATACCCTAAAAAAAGCAGTAACAAAATTGAGCTTCGAGTTGCATGGAAAATTCCGATTGGGTCTGGACGTTACCCTCACTGGAACTTCTACATCGATGTCTTAACCGGAGAAATAGTTTACATTCATCAGTTATTTATCTGCTGATATACTTGATTGTATTACTTAGGTCAATGATATCAAAACTTCCGAAACTATTAGTTCAAAAAAGATTCTTATCTCTCGCTCGCTTGCTCTAATTTTTTATTTTACCATCTTTATTAAAGTTGCAAGAAAGTACATTAATCGAAAAATTTCATTATCAAAAGAATTTTGTTTATTCTGTTCTCCTTTTCCAACAATTAATTGCAAGCGGAACACATATCATTGCGAAAGTTGTCGTCAAAGATATCGATCCGGTTACACTCACTACATTACGATCAGTGATCGCTGCGGTTGGACTAATTGCCATAGCTGCAATCAGGGGGACGAAATTCAATTTTCAAAAAGAGCATTTTAAATCTATCTTATTTTTAAGCTTTTTGGCAATTCCTGTCAACCAGTTTTTATTTCTTTTAGCAATCAAATATACAACGCCTACGAATGCTTCTCTATTATATGGTACTACGCCAGCAGTCGTTCTATTGATTTCTTTAGTCACCGGTAAAGAACGGGTAAATTGGGTAAAAGGTCTCGGTGTTGTTGTTGCATTTTGTGGAATTTTCATAATTGTGTTTGAACGAGGCATCGATTTTAGTTCTGAGTATGCGATCGGAAACCTGTTGCTTTTCGTTGCAGTCATTGCGTGGGCTTTATATACAATTCAGGGTCGAATCTTAATTCTCAGATATGGTGCGTTTAAAACAAGTTCAATCACAATGATACTTGGTACGATAATGTTCATTCCAATCGGAATTGTTAATGTGGCAGATTTTAATTTTTCGGGATTAGCAATCGGTCACTGGGGAGGATTGTTTTACCTTGCTATGGTCACATCAATCTTTGCTTATTTTCTATGGTATTATGCTTTAGGCAGGATTGCAGCAACCAAAGTTGCGATATTTTCTAATTTACAACCGATTTTCACTACGATTCTCGCAATTGTTATTTTAGGCCAGGCGATCTCAACAGTTTTTATAATAGGGGGTAGCATAGCACTTGCGGGAGTTGTTCTGGCGCAATTCGGCTGAGACGGGTGCTTGATTTAAGTTGCACTTTTCTCTATATTTATTGCGAACCTTATGAAGGATTTATTGACAAGTGAGGTCAGGATAAGATTGGAAACAAATTGACGGAACTATTTCACGCTGATATGACTTATGGAAATGGAGAGCTGGCAGAACGGCTATTGTCCCAAAGGGATGGCATTGCCACATCGCTCTTCGAGCGGGACGTCCGCAAGGACAAAGTGAAAATATTATGGAGAGCTGGCAGAACGGCTATTGCACCGGTCTTGAAAACCGGCGTCCGCAAGGACTTTGGGGTTCGAATCCCTAGCTCTCCGCCAAACTACGTTCCGTAAAAAGCGGAACTTCGTTTTGCAGACAAAACTGTGGTCGATAATATCTGGAACTTCGTTTTGCCGGCAATACTGCTTTTTATAATATGCGAAACTTGTTTTGAAATCAATAAATACTTGTTAGTGATATATTCAGTTGGTATTTGTATATTCTAAATTAAATTTCAGATCGTATGTTTTCTATAATAACAAGGGAACGTAACGTATGATGGACGAAACTCGAAAACGTATTTCGCAGCTAATAGTAGAAGAATTAGGCGAAAAAATAAAACGAGATGAGAATCTCCAGCATAAGCTTGAGCCATTCGCTGACCTTCCGGTAGAAAAAGTTGCTGATGCGATCATAAAACAATTCGAGTATCTCTTATCGAGCGATCTTCGCGACCTCATAATTCATTTAATAGAACAAGAGATCAAGGCGGAAGAAAGTCTTGCCGCAATTGCTATTGAAAAAGCTGAAATAGTTTCAATACCGCCCCCGGAAATTGTTGAAAAAACACCCTCTGTCACAATTGAAGAAGAAAAACCGGTTGAAATGTTGGAACATGCACAACCAGAATCGGTAATGGAACATTTCGGATCAAAAGAACATTTCCCCCTGGAGCCGATGGATATAGAACTTCGGACTACTGATTGGTTATATCTTTACGGCTTTTGTTATGCACCGGAAAGCACGGGGAAAGGAGTACCTTCAAAAAAACTTACACAAAAAGGAATCGATGGCGTTAACAATGTTTTTCTGATGGATTATGGAGACGTACGATTTTTCATGAATAAAATATCGACGGAAGATTATTCGCTCGATAAAACAGGTAAACCGACTCTGACAACAGCTAAAACCGCAGTTTGCAAATATGAGCATGAGAAAATTCTCAATACCCTCCGTGCAGAGGAAGTAATGGTTTCATTCCCATTTTGGACGATCATCCAAAATTTGGAAAATATTGTTAAGCACATCGAGGATCGCTACGTTGAGCTGCTTCGTACATTGATAGATGTTCATGATGCTATAGAGTGGGATGTTGAAGTATTTGCATTTGACCAGCATATAATTGAATTGCCGTTATTTACAGACATTGCCCGAGAAAGGGTGCCTCAGCGTGAATCGAGACATCATGTAAGTAAAGTTAGAAATGTTAAAGTCCTTGAAAAATTACTTTTTAAGGAAAAAAGTTTCGCGCAGGCAATTCATAGTCAGCTTCTTTTACATTCAACAAAGGCAAAGATCGATTTTATGATCCGGCTCGACAATGCGTTTATAGATGATTGGAAGTCGATTCTGGATGCTCGTTATACGATTGGGAAAGAAAAACGGAAATATTTTTGTCAGACGATTCGAAGTCTTCAGAAAGAATATGCTGAGTATGAACTGATGTTCCGTGTTAACCATCCGAATGTCCGCTTCACGTTTCTTCAGTAATACACTCAACCATTCTACAAAATCATTTCCCTTCGAATAAGTTGGAAATCGTCAAAATATTTTTTATCTTTTCTCTGTCTTTACTACATTAAGTCGTAGTTCCCGCCAAAGGATGAAGCATGGCGGGCAAGCAGTTTGGTTATTTTGCTTGCGATGGGAAAATATTAAGTTCGAGAAAAAAATAAAAGCAATGGGGTCGTAGTTCAGTTTGGTTAGAACGTCTGCCTGTCACGCAGAAGGTCGCGGGTTCGAGTCCCGTCGGCCCCGCAAATAGAATAAGGAAAAATCCCGATTTCATTTTCCCCGAAATAAAGGTCGATCCTATTTTCAAACCACGATTAAAAAATGATGCCCCGCTTCTCGCAGTAGTGTTATTCATTCGACATTTAATAATGATGAATCCTGCCAATTGTTTTGAAATGGTAAAGTAAATATTATGCAGCAAAGTAAACCCGGTTATCGTTCATTAAATATTTTTCAGTTGTGTGTTATTTTATTGTTTGGGGCGATATATGCCCAGCCAAAAATAAAAATAATCGGGAAACCCGAGTTCAGTTTTGGAAAAGTTTATGAAGGAACAAAACCAGTCCACAAAATCAAGATAATGAATGTTGGCAACGAACCCCTGATCATAAGCAGGGTTATTGCTGTATGCAAATGTTCAATTTTGCATCAGGATTCCGATACGATTCTTACTCAAAAAAAGACGACTTTGACCGTCACCTTTAAGACTAACGGATTGCAAGGATTCAAAAAAAATCTTTATCAATCACTTCAAACGATATGAGCCAGCATACGATCATAATTCCTTTCACTGCCGATGTCATCACTTTGCTTGAGGTAGAGCCGCGCCGTTTATATTTAAAAAAACAGGAATGCGTATCAGGTGAGTATAAAATCCTAAGCATAAAAAACACTAGCAAGAAAATACTGAACATACAAAAGATTTTTGATCCGACGAATATCGCTACCGTCCAGTTACGAAGAAAAATAATACAGCCCGGTGAGTCTGTAAACGCTCAGGTTTTAGGTAAACCCGTTGGCAACACCTCGCGCAGCGGTGAAATCGTTATACGGACCGATAGCAAGCTGCAGCCGGAGCCGGGAGTTAAATATTTGATATAAGGTTCAAAATAACTCGTTATTCCACGAAATTCGATTATTATAAAGCATTTTGATGAAATTCGCAAAAAATACCTTTCAAAAAGATTTTATAGAAATAACGCAAAAATTTTACAGATTAAAAAAATATCATTTTTTTTCAAAAAAGACTTGACAGTTAGCCTAAGTTTTAGTACTATTGAGCAGGACATGATAGGTAAAAAACAATACCCAAGATGATATAATACCCACTCGCCCAAACGAGTATTGTGTTATTTTGGATAAACTTCGTTTGAAACCTGTCGTCTATTCAAATACCGACATCTTCGAGTTTTTTCTATAAAAATAAAATACACGTATGATACTTCAAACAATAGTTTTAAATTTATTTGATGAGTATTTACATACACGTATGCACAGTTTAATAAATATTACTTATTCTCGCGGCTCATTGAATACATTAAAGAAAAGAAATAGCAGATGAATTTTGTTACAATTTTTCTTACAACAGCAAGTCTTTTCTCGATTCCCCGGGGGATGAAAAAAATTCTCCGATGGACATCATTGTATAATCTTAATTTTCCAATAACTCAGGGTCTAAATTTATAAAAAATAAACTAAACACTAATTCACTAATCCACAAATTCATTATAATCCTTTAAGGAGGATATATGAAACATTTAAATTTCTTTATAGTACTCGTGTTACTAACGGTGCTTGCTACTTCGCTTGGTTTCGCTGGAAAAGAATCAGGCGTTAAAGCAAAACTTCCGGGTGTAACACAAACGAATCAACAGCTCGGATCGCATCCTGCGAGACAGCTGCAAGTTCTGGCTGAAGATGGTCAAGCCATTCCGGCCAAAAGCAGAACAACTAAAGTGCTCATCAGCAAGGAGCAATACAGTCCAACCTTGAAGATGCAAGATATAGCTTTAACTTCTGCAATGAAGACAATGGGGGGATTGGCTGGTAATTTTGATATCCCAGGCCTATACCCATTCAACACGCTTGAAAATGCTGTTATCGTTCTCAACAATGTTGGTACTGCTTCTGATGTGACTTTCACATTGCTCGATGCCACTTATGTTGTGAATCCAATCACATTTTCATACAATGGAACAAATAACGTTACCATTAAACCTGCAACAGGTGTTGCGGTAACGATTCAGTTTGTTTCGACACTCACCGATGGTAAGGGATTCGCATTCAATGGAGCGAAAAACATAACCATCGATGGCGAAGCAGATGGAATAACTCTTGAGTATTCTGGCACAAGTGTATTCCCTGCGAGTGATGCTTTCGGTGCAACCATTTATATGACCGGTGCAACGGAAAACATTACTGTGAAGAACACACACATTAAAGGTCAAGTTGATAATGCGGTATGGGCAAACCAGACCGACGGACGACCGGCGATCTTTTTTTGGAATGCCGATGACGATCCATCATGGGCCGACGGTATTACTTTTGACGGTTGCACAGTAACTAATGCAACAATTGGCCTCAAAGCATTATGCGAGGGTGTGAATTATTCAGTGAGTAATCTTACTGTAAAAAATAGCTTCTTTGGCGATGCGTATGGTGAGCCTCTCGTCCGCGCATTCATTATGGAGTGGGCATACTCTGTAACCTTCGAGAACAACGTATTCGATGGTCTTGACTATTTATTAACTTATTTTGATTATGGGACTATGACAGAGTACGATCTATCAGCATTCTATGCCGCATATAGTCACCTTTATGATGGATACTATAACTCTATGTTAGGTCTCGATGGTACCGTTCTTAAGCATAATATTTTCCAAAATTTTCAAAGCACTGGAGCATCTGGTAACGGATATTATGCGATGGGTATACGGTCTTATGGTTATAACCTTGGACTCGGAACCTATATCATATGGGAAAACAATAAATTCATGGGCGGCTGGATGACAAACAACAGGGTCGCCATTATTTATGGTGAGGGCAGTACTAAACTCTACCATAATACATTCAGGATAACGGGTACACAGACGTATTCTGGACAGAACAGAAGATGCGTATATAATGGAGGTACTTCATATAACAACGTTGTTTCTAACGAAGCAACCAGTTTTGCTGGACCACCGTCTAGCGCTCTTCATTGCTTCTTCCCGGTTGGAACAAATAATAACAACGCAGTATACGCTCCAAATGGAGTTCCATTTAATTCACTCAGCGAGGTTGGAGCTGTTGCCGCAGGATATAACATTAACGGCGTATGGGGAAACCCAAGTTTGGATGCAGATCTGAATATCACAACCGGTCCTTCCTCAGCAGAAAATATCGGTCGCCAATGGCTGCCTGTTGTAACAGACTTTGCAGGCGCAACAGTTGATACGAGTGCATTAGGTACACGTGATGCCGGTGTTTATCAGTTTTCGACCGGTGTTGCAATCGGAGTTGATGTATTTCCATCAAACTTTACAATTCCGCCTGCCGGAATTCCCGTTGGTCCTCCACAGATACCAACTGTAAGAGTAAAGAATAACTCAGCAGATACAACAGATGCATTCAATCTGATAGTCAAGCAAACTGCAGGTGCTGGAGCTTATCTCGACACAGTATTGGTTACCTTATTACCGATGGAGAGTAAACTTGTAACTTTCGACGCATGGAACCCACCATCAGCAGGTGGTTATACTTTTAGCGCAACTACCGAACTTACCGGTGACATTAAAATAGGTAATGATATAATTACAACAAGTACAACGGCAAGTAATCCAATACTCATCAGCGCACCTAAAACTTATACATGGGATGTGAGTAATGAGGGTTGGACAGGAACAAACGACTTTAAACTGAAAAGTGGCTTTACTAAATTAGGTGGTCCGAAATCAGGCCAATCGTGGGTAACCGAGCGTCCGACATTAGCATCGACTTATACAGAAGGTGCGAATGCGGCCGTGCAAGGTTACGCTGCTAACTATCCTGGTCCGAACCTTGTGACTAGCCCATGGTTAGATATATCAGGGTTAACTGGATCGACATTATATATTAGTCTCGATCATAGCTTAAAGACGGAACCCGGTTGGGATATTTGTTGGTTACGATATACGACCGACGGTATAACATGGCGTCATCTCGGCAAACTGAACGATCCTAAGGGTGTCAACATCTATAATGAATCAGTCTATGAATATGCTGACGTAATTCCCGACGCCATAGACAAGGCAACAATGATTCAGTATGGATTGATTACGGACCCCTTGGCCCATATTGCTACATGGTCAAGCAATGGTGGAGCTACTGCGACTGGTCCGTACGGATGGGTTTACGCTCAGTTAAGAATTAATACTGGCGACTATACACCCGAAATCGTTGGATCAACCGCAATCAGATTCCAATACCTTACATTTTCTGACGCATTGGGAACGGAAGACCCAGGTGGTTGGGCAGTTGATAATTTCACAATCACAAATACTGCTCCTACCTTTACTGGTAACACCATTACAGGAACTGCATATCATGATCAAAATGGTAACGGACAGTTCGATGTTGAGCCAGTTGTGCCTAATGTAGATGTCTTCTTGACATATTTCAGTGTTCCACTGGATACTGAAAAGACAGATGGTAATGGCGTATATACCTTCCTTCCACCAAGTCTAGGTGGTCGAGTAAATCTCCCTGGTTCATATCAAGTTCGCTTTGACAAACCAGGATATGCATGGACTGAGCCGGCTGTTATGTCAGGTATCGCCAACGTGAATTGTCCGTCGGATGGTTCAACGAAGACACAGAACTTAGGTTACTTCGAAGGTTATGTGACTGGTATAAAATTCAACGATCTGTACGACGATAGTTTGTATACTCCCATACTCGATCCTCCGCTACAGGGCTGGACGATTGAAGTACACAAAGATTCAGCTAACGGTCCACTAATTGGTACTGCTATATCGGGTGTTAACGGAATATACAAAGTCCCCCTACCACCATATTATTGGGGCGGAACAAACCCTGGTAATTATGTGGTAAAAGAAGTTGCTCGACCTACAATTGGTCGCCAGACGTATCCATGGAATCCAAGTAAGAACTACACAATAACTATCACTGGTACCAGTGGTGGTTTAAGTGCAGGGGTTACCGATATAAACTTTGGTAACTTCGTCTTCGGAACTATCCTTTGCGAAGTTGTTCAGGATCGTAATGGAAACGGCGTAAGAGATTTGTCTGATTATCCGGCACTCCTACCGGGTGTACCGAGAGTATATATCGATGTATTCAAGAATCAGGTAAAGATCGGAACAGATACGTTGTCCGATGGTGTCTCTTCTCATCTGTATCGTTCGTTGGAAATGGGCACTTATGGATTCAAGAGAGTAAACGCTATTCCAACGGGCCATGTTGAAACGGCTCCGGCGTCAACCAATCCACCGTCACCTACGGATCTATTGGATTCGATCACTGTTATCATCGATCGGTGCGGCATAGTTGATTCAGCCAGCTTCTTATACTTCAATCTAATCAGCGTAAGTGGAATGAAGTTTGAGGATAAGGACAACAGCGGCTCGTTAAATGCTGGTGATGTGGGTGCTGATGGTTGGACGATCAACATTAGCGGCTCCGTCTATGGTTCTGCTTCGGCAGTTACTGCTGGCGGTGGCAATTATACAATTACTAATGTTGGTCCTGGTTTGCATACTGTTAGTGAAACTATACTCAGTTCGGATTGGCAGCAAACCTACGCTCCCCCATCCAGCCCCCCAACCCTCCCCAACGTAAACCCCTTTACTGCTATAACGGCAAGTCAGGGTGGTGACAGAGTGAACATGAACTTTGGTAACTTCAAGGAGTTCTGTGTAGCCGGTATCAAGTTCCACGATAGTGATATGGATGGCGTACAGGATGAAGGTGAAGAACCATTAGCGGGCTGGACCATTAGTCTAACCCATCAGGATTCAATTGTGACCGGTGTGGATGGTAAGTTCGAGTGGTGCGGTCTGCCTCGTGGAAGCTACACGTTATCCGAAACACCGCAAGTCGGCTGGGTAGCATCAACACCTCCGGGTGGAACGATTACGTTCAACGGCATCAGCGGTGATACTATAGTAATACCGTTCGGTAATTCCGGACCAGTCGAGAATACTAAGTACCGCACGTTCACGTATGAGCAGTTGCGGGATTGCAGCATCCCTGCCAATAACCAAAAAGTGCTCAAAGCTCCAAAGATGACGGCACCGGCAAAGGCACCGTGGTACGCAATACCAATGATGACCTTAGTCAACCAACTCGTAGCACCATTGACAAAAGGAGGAGAGGCTGCCGTGTTGTTAGTTGGTGAACGGAATAAAGTCTATCCATGGGGCAAGATAGCACCATGGTTAGAGCCTGCGTCGTATAGCGATGTCAGTAAGACATTAGTTGCGAACTGTGGTAAGGTGTCATTAGCATGGCATACTGGAGCGCCACAGCCGTTCAACATCACTGGCACTAGTGTTATGGCCAAGAGGTATAAGAGTATACCTCCGGGTACGAAGAACAACAACAAGCTTGACGCTGAGTTGTTGACATTGCAAGTTAACCTTGCGTTAAGTGATAAGGGACATACAACCACCGGATTAGGTGCTATTATTTATCCAACACCAGGTCCCTGGGGATCGAATATCGCGATCGATTCTGTAGAGGCATACGCCAACAAGATCATGACCAACTGGTATACGGGTATGGTAACCCCATCACCTGCTAACCCGGCTGATTATGATGCGTTGTACACTGCCGTTAGAGGAATCAATCTGGCATTTGCATCGACATCAGTTGTCGATACAACACCGGATGGCGGATGGCGCGCTCCGAAGTTCAAGTATGTTGGAATAAAGAATGCGATAGAAGTAGGATTCCTATTGCCAACGGCAGCTCCAAAGGCACGACCGGTTGGCACGCCTGAAGTGATACCGGATGTGTATGCACTGGGTCAGAACTATCCGAACCCATTCAACCCAACAACAACACTTTCGTTTGAATTACCGAGTGATGCAGTTGTAACTTTGAAGATCTATAACTTATTAGGTCAAGAAGTAGCAACGGTACTCGATCGTCAAGAATATTCTGCAGGAACGTATGAGGAATCATTTGATGCAAGTCAGCTTGCGTCGGGTGTTTACCTCTATCGTGTCGTTGTGGAACAAATTGGCGACGATGGCAGCACGGGTCAATCATTCACGCAAGTGAAGAAGATGGTGTTGATAAAGTAAATCCCAACTTAGGGGTCTTTCTCCCGTCCCGCGAGAGTGGGGCGGGAGAACTAATTAAGAACAATAATTCATTATCAATTAACATTTATATACCTTTTCGGAGGGTAGAAATGAAATTAAATAAAAGCGTAAAAATCATTCTCATATTTGCCGTGATCTTCATAGGTGCATACGGAACATCCTATTCCCAGCAACCGTCATCTGAAATTTGGATTAAGGTAAAGGATTATTTTCCAGCCGGGGGTAAGGATGAAGCTACCGATTGGTTCGGTAATCACATCAATGCCAGATTTTATCCGTTAGATACTATATCTCTACATTTATTTAATCCGCCGGATAGCTGTTCGCGCATTCGAGAAGTATCATCGCCGCCGCTTCCTCCTGGATTTGCTCATGTTTGGAAAAACATTAAAAATCGTCCAACAAATCCGTATGGTCTTGGTTTAGTGCTATATGATTTTAGAGGAATTCCCACAAATACAACACAGAAGGATACATTCCATCTCTATTTCTCGAATAATTATGCAATAGATACAGCCAGTTTCCTTATTAAATGGCCCGATGTTGCATATTTAGCCGATCGATGCGACAGCATGTGGCTAAACTATAACGATCCCAATGTCGAACCCATCTCCCAATGGGTGGATATGTTTTCAGTTGATAGTCTTGATATACCGTTAGCGACTATGAATGGAATAACGGAAATATGGATTTATAAATATGGCTGTAAACTTGTCGATGGCTGTGGACAGGTGGGAGTCAAAGAGGAATCGCGAACTATCCCGACCGGTTTTTCGCTGTATCCTAATTATCCGAATCCATTCAATCCAAGCACAACATTACGGTTCGACATTGAAAAGAGTGCGATGACGGAAATTTCGATATATAACGTTTTAGGACAAAAAGTGATAACGCTTGTATCGGAAGAATTATCACCGGGTACTTATTCTACAACCTGGAATGGATTGAACGCTCAGGGTAACTCGGTAGCAAGCGGAGTTTATTATGTTCGTATGGCGTCACATCAAACTGCGAGCCAGGGAACCACAAAGGAATTTA
>CAYGZC010000341.1:0-26966 GCA_964354225.1 uncultured Chlorobiaceae bacterium
GCAGAAACCCGGTCAGCCCGACTATTAGTTTCTTCCCTACGGATGAGTTATAAAATTGTATTATTGCATGCATTGCTAAAAGATAAATCGTTTAGAAATAGTGATCGAAAATGAAGAACGAAACCTTTGATGAAGTGATACGTCTGGTACGCGATATAATCACGAGTGAAAATGTAGGAAAAGAAAAAGAAAGATGCAAACTGCGCAAAAGGCGCGAAGTATAAGTGTGGTTCCTCTCGATTATATATCAAGGTGAGGTTGACCTATATGCTGTCTGATAATCTCGATTGATTTCTTCAATGGGGGTAATTATTTTTGTAAAACCTCCCATGTTAGTTTCAAGCCAGCGCCGATGTACTCATGATATGGTCAATGAATATCTGCGGTTGTCGTTTCATATATCAGTTCTTGTTCATGTATGATCGTTTCCTTTAGCAGGGGATGAAGGGAATCGTAGGTTACAACATCAACCTTCGCATCGAGCTGTTCTTCCAGCGCTAATTGAAGTCCAACAAGGTCAAGGAGTGTTCTTCCTTCTTCTAACTCAACGAGTATATCTATATCGCTTTGCGATGTTCTTTCTCCACGTACAATAGAGCCGAAAAGCGCAGCTCGTACGACACCATTATTTTTGAATAGGGAAACGGCAATTGATTTTATTTGTTCCTTGCTAATCATAACTAAATAAAGGTACAAAAACTCTGGAAGAAAAGAAAACCATACGCTATGAAAGATTATATCGACCGGACATTGGGTATAGAAAGATAAGAGATCGTAACAAAGGTTGGATATTTTCCGGTGAAGTGATTTTAAGGCAACCTTCCGAAGGTTTCAAACCTTCGCAAGGTTTTAGTTTTCATAGATTTCGATAAAACGCTTTTGCCTCTGCGGCGGTGAGTTTTTCAGTCCTTCCCGTTTGCTTCATAAGCTCGACCAATCCATAATTTTCGAGTAACTCTTCAATTTTTTCAAATGTATCTATATCGAGTTGAACTGCAACCGTTCGGTCCCGCTCATCTTTAATATATTTTCTTGGAATATCAGTCATAAATGTTGTTTCCTTCAATTAAATATAAGAAACACAACATAGAGAGACAAGTCTGAAGAAAAGGTTACCTCGACTGGATATTAAGCAAAGAAGGACAAGAGATCGTAACAAAGGTTGGATATTTTCCGGTGAGGTAACATTTGCAAGTGGAGTCCACCTTTAAGGTGTGATCCACATTATTTGGCAACAGACTTTATGTCTACTATTTTGCATAGAGAACCATTTCATTAACCATTTTAATTGCTTCTTGTTCTTTTTGGTAAGCTTCAAAGCGTTTTTCATTACCTTGAAGCACTAAAGCATTAATTCTCTGTTGTTGCGCTATGTTTTTTAGTAAAGGAATTCGTATTTGTGCCACGTGGTAGTTGTCAATTTCATCGACTACAGAACCATAACTGAATCTATGGATTAGCTCGTAACCATAATCTGAATTCAGCCATGTGTAGATATATCCAGCAATTGATGAATCTACGGGAATTATTCGAATTATGTGTTGGTTGGCAGTCCAATTTTCCCAATGCTTCGGGACAATATTGATCTTTCCCAATGTCCCACTACAAGTTATCATCACCATATTTTCTTGTAACGATAATTGTTTTCTTATTCGGTTAGCATGGTGTGTCAAAGATAAAAATTTATCGTTTGATGGGTCAAGTTCCAACAACTCTTTACCACCAAAGAATACAACACCTTGCCCCTCCTCCACATAAATACGTTTAAACCGCCCCGGCAAAATAATTTGTTTGCTAATACGCGAATCGCCAAGTGAGGTAACTTCTTCTGCGTATTTGCTCAGATGTTTAATAATCTCTTCAACAATAGGCTCATGGTATGTTGATTCAAACCTTCCCGACAGTTGACTTGCTTTAGCAGAGAAGCAGTGTAAGTAATGCTCTTTTTCTAAGTACTTCGGTTTTAATTGATCAATAGAGGGTAATTGCAACTCCTTTAAAAGTATTTGTTCTGCTTGGTCAATTAAATCATTAGATTCATCGCGTAGTCTAAAAGAATCCATTACAAGTTTATGAATGTCTAACTTGATTAGCGAATCTGGATCTGGAATGGGTAATTGGCTTAAGTGCTCAGGTTCAATGTGCTGTACAACCGATCCGTAATTGTTTGTGCGCATTAATGTTTGTCCAATTGTAGTTTTCAAAAAAGCATATACGTACCCCGAGTCTTCTTCCGTGATTCCTTTGAACCTTATCACATCATCAGAAAATATTTTCCCCTCGAGAGTTTTACTTACTATAGAACAGTTTCCTATAGTACCAGAACGTGTTAGAAGAATTGTGTTTCGTTGAATTTTCAATTGGTCCCAAGGAACATCAGTTAGCGGTGATATAAATTTTGATGGTTTGGGATATATTTCATTAATTTGAGAGGGCAAATAAAAAGGTAATCCATTATTTTTATCAACATAAATGCGTTTGAATCTTCCCGGGTAGTAGACATCTTCTACCAAGCCTGACTTAGACCATAGTTCTGTAATTTTCCACTTACAGTTTTTTAATACTTCACGTGCATGTTTACCGTCGACACCAAAAACACTTGCTTCTAGCCGTAATCTCCTCTCAAACACTTCTGCTAATCGGACAGTTGACCACTTGAAGTCGTCTTCTATTGGTAGTAAGTGTAAACTAAGATCTTTTTGTTTTGAATTTCGCGCAACTACCATGAAATACCTTCATGCTTTTTCCATTTTATGAAAACATCAGGGACATACGTTGTTTGGTCATCACGGATTTTTTTCTTTGCGGTAGTGCGGGCTGTTGTTTTTCCGTCAGACGTGTGACCAAGTTCCACTATATTTACTTCTTCTTCAGGTACAAGTATTTCATTTCCGTATTTGTCGCGCTTGAATAAGGGATTGCCACGTTTATCATGTCCAATCCTGTCTATTATTGCCATGAATATGTTATAGTCCGGCATAACACGAGACTTTTCTTCGTTGTCAATTTCTTCATGTGTTTTTTTCTGCAGAATGAGAATAGAGGTTTGTGTTCCATTTCGAGGTTGGAAAGTATCCGAGTGCAAGTCAATGCTTGCTATGATGCGTGTTTGTCGAATAAGCCATTGGCGTATGTAGCCTAGACCAGGGGCACCAAGGATTGCATCTGGAAGCACGATTGCTAATCTTCCTCCAGGTTTCAGGAATTGTAGACAACGTTCGATGAAGAGTTGCTCTGGGGGAGCTGAAGATTGAAATCTATTTGTGATTGTCCATTCTGATTTATGATTTATTTTGTATTGTTCTTTTTTCCAGATGTACCCTATTTTGAATTGTTCCAAGATTTGATGGTCTTTTATAGGTATCTTACTTCCAAATGGCGGATTTGTAACAATCACATCAAAAAATTCAATTGATTTATGATTGGCTATTACTGTCGGTTCGATTCTAAGTGCCTTCCCTAATTGAGTTTTAAGTTCAGCTTGCCATTCATGGGGTGGAAGCAGAGAATCATTTCGAAAAATATTGCCGCTTCCATCATTATTCATCACCATATTCATCTTTGTTGCTTTAACTAAGTCTGGGTTTATATCGAAGCCGAAGAAATTAGATTCCGCGATTTCTTTTATGCGTTTTCTTGCCATGTGCTTTTCATTATCACCCCACTTAGATTTTGGTTTCTCAAAATCTTTTTCTATTTCTTTTTCAAGTTCCTCAATAACATGGTTCATTGCCATTACTAAAAAACCTCCTGTACCACAGGCGGGATCACATATTTTCTCTTGAGGCTTTGGTGTGATCATTTCAACCGCCATTTTCATCACGTTACGTGGTGTGAAGAATTCTCCCCTGTCACCCCGTAAGTTCGCGCCCACGAGTTCTTCATAAGCTTTTCCTTTTACATCAATATTCGTGTCAAGCAGACTATAGTTTTGAAGTTCAGATACTATATAGGCGAGAGAACGTGGCTCTAATTTTATTTCATCACTCGCGTCAAAAATTTGACCGTACTGTTTCTTAACACGATCAAAGATTTTTGAAATACGTTTCTTAACAGTTAATTGACCATCGACATTTGATCGTTCTTTTGACGTTGTATAGAACTCAAGTGGATGTGGAGTGTTCTGTTCGTCAAGTGTTTTGCAAAAAATAAGTTTTAATAGTTCAAAAAATGCTTGCTGTTTCTGTAATCCATCAGTGACATAGATATGATTGTGGCATGTTCTGAAAACCATTAAAAGGTTATCTTCAAAAGCTTTTTTAAGTTTGTTGCGTTTAGGTTTGTCAACATCATCAAGCGACCCGTCAACAGGAGGTATATCATTGAAATCGTGGAACTCAACTTTATCACCTACTCTCACTTTGCGGAGTACTTCTTTGTACTTACCATTTGTCCACATCCCCCACTCACAATTCGGACAAACCGACATATAAGATTTCAGTTGCTCGATCCCTTCTTTCTTATTGTTCGGATCTATCTTCTCATTTTTACATTCAATTACAAGCCATACATTATCCTGCACAAAATTTGTTGTGCCTTTGGGAAAAACTACAATATCCGCACGAGGCCTGTTCGATCCTACTTTAAGCCCAAATTCTACCTTGATGCTCTCACGAGAATATTTGTGTTCATTAACAAGACGTTTTTCAATTGTCTGTCGGACATATTCTTCTGGTGTGTCGTTCCTAAATGTTCCGTCAATATAATCACAAATCTTTCCTTCAGGAATGACGATAATATTTTCTGTGTTTGTATTTTGTGTGGTAGTCATAAGCTCCGCTTGATTCGGAGCTCCGTCCAACCGTCTCCCTGTATGAGCCTGCAGGATTTAAATAACAGAGGGCGTGAAACTGATAACCCTCTGAACTGAGGCACTGGTATGCCCGCATACAAAGGAATCACCAGCCACGCCCCTTTCGGGGCGTATGCTGGCTCCATCTTGTATGCTTAAAAATTACCAGTTTTCAGTTCAAGACAGCAGCCGAAGCTACGCTAATTTATTTAGTTAATAGTTATGAGTTATAAGTTATTAGTCAATTGTTGTTTTTGTGTTAAGTCTATTTAATACAAAATTTGTTGTGTAAAGTAATAAGCAAAATACTTAATTCAAAATATCTTGTGTAAAGTACGCTTAATACAAAAAATGTTACATATCGCCAAGTATATGTAATTTGCCATTACATATCGCTTTTCCATGATATTTCTTACACTGATGTAACTTACAATATTGTAAGTTGCAAGTCTGTAAGATTCTCTTGCCCCAGTCACCCTACCGTTTCTCCAATAAACCTTCTCACCGAGATTGCACTGCCGAAAAATCCCAGCAACATACCTGCAATGATCACCACCAAATAAAACAATGTCTCCACCTGAACAAATTGTGCTATCTCGCTTGAGATTAACCCGGTTGCAAAAGTCAGCAAATAATAAATAATCGCAGAAGCAATAATGCCCCCAATCAGTCCTTGAATAATTCCTTCAATCAAAAACGGCGCACGCACAAACCATCTCGATGCCCCGACAAGCTTCATAGTCTGCACCGATTTTCGTTTTGCATAAATTGTCAACCGTATGGTATTGGAGACAAGAAAAATAGCCGAGATACCGAAAATTATTCCTAATGCAAGTCCAACATAATACAACATTCGCGCGCGTTGATCGAGAAATTCAAGAAGCTCTTTTCGGTACGTAATATTCTCAACACCTTTTATCTCCATGACTTTTTTATGGATTTCATCGGCTTTTTCCGGAGTCCGGTAACCTTCCTTCAAAAATATCTTGAACGATGGCGGCAGCGGATTGAAATCAAGCACATTGTTGATATCCTCTCCAAACTCCTGCTTGAAAATTTTTGCCGCCTCATCTTTTGAGACGAATTGTACATTATCAATACCATTGATGGATGAGATCTGCTGCTGGATTTCATTAATTCGTTGGCGCGAGACTGGTTCTTCGAGGAATGCCTCAAGCTCAACTTTTTGCCGAACGCTTTCAACAAGGCGTGAAGTATTTGTAGAGATTACATAAAAAAGTCCGACAAGAAGGAGCGAGATTGTTATCGTAATGCTCGAGCCAACCGCCGCAAGTTTCGCTCTGCTAAAACCAGCAAATCCTTCCTTAAAGATGTAAAAAAAACTCATAGTATGAATTTAATAAAGTTTGTGTAATTAAAAATTTGATTCATCATGCCAGTGCACAAGTTTCCAGAAATTATTTTCGTTATCACGCATGAACGTCAGATTTGCATATCCATCAACTATTTCGATATCACCGGGATTGAAAGTGACAGTCAAATTAAAGCCGCGCACAATTGTTGCTCTATTTCCATTTGTATCGGATGATACCACCTTATTCCAGATCAACGATAACGATTGCACACTCTGAAATAATCCATACGTCGATCTCATTTCATCATCCCTCCCCCAGCTGACATCGATTCCACGATCGTAATCCCTAAAACTAAAATTGAAATCGGGTGAAATAAGCGAACCATAAAGTGTTGTATCCTTAAATGCATACGCATTGCGAAATGTACAAAAAATATTATCGATATTTGTCAGGTCTGTGCATCGTTGTACACCCGTGCTCGTATCCAATTTGGGTGCGAATGGATTAACACAACTCAGACCGATAATAGAACATATGCAAACAAGTACAGTTGAATAAGCGATACTCACAAGTTGTCGTTGGTTAATAATTTAGATGAAATTTTAAATAGCTCCAAGTTGAATCCGTAACCGTCTTTACATCGTCCCAGCGGTAGATAGCCCAACGCTGCTGGTTATCGACTTCAAGATAAAGGTGCATATAACCTTTAACCCGGGTTGATACGTTTGGCTGTTGGTGCGGAAAATATAAAAAATATTCCATATCGTATTCTATCGAGCTTGGTGTTCGATTCGCTTCACTGGAATCCGAAAAATTCAAGAATGGCTCTCCGGAAGTTGTTCTGTTAAGATTTTGAAAATATCGTCTTTCAGCTTCGAGATTCCAGCTAAGCATGTAAGTCTCATACCCCGCAGAAGGTTTAAATGTAAATAATTTAGACGATGCGGTTGTATCGACAAAGCATCGCATATAATAATCAACTTTATGTTCTTTTATTGCTGTTTTAAAATTCTCAAGAACTATTTCAGGAGTAACTGGCGGTTTAAATCCCGAAGTACCTTGTGTCGGAGATTCCGGGTCACGTGTCTTACATCCCCAAATTAAAATCAGTAAGTTAGTTCCCCAGATGCATATCTTAGTGAAATTCACACTACAACTCTTCCTTTTAATGCACGTGTAAGAGTTGCCTCATCGGCAAACTCTAAATCTCCACCGATGGGAATACCGCGAGCAAGCCGTGTAACTTTGACCCCAAGAGGTTTTAATAATCGTGAAAGATAAATTGTTGTTGCTTCACCTTCAATGTTTGGATTCAAAGCGAGAATTATTTCTTCGATTCCCTGATTAATGCGTACAAGAAGCTCTTTTACTTTTAAATCGTCGGGTCCTATTCCCTCGAGTGGTGAAAGGGATCCACCGATAACATGGTATAGACCTTTATACTCGTGAGTCCTCTCAAGTGCAAGCACATCACTTGGCTCTTCAACCACGCAGATAGCGTTCGTTTCCCGTTTTGGACTACTGCATATACCGCAAGGATCGGTCTCGGTAAAATTCCAGCACGTCGAGCAATATCTCATCTTTTCTTTCACATTGACAAGTGCTTGAGCAATCTTCATCACTTCGTCTTTCGGAAGCTTTAAGATGTAAAGCGCAAGTCGCTGCGCCGACTTCCGACCAATACCCGGAAGTTGCGAAAATTCTTCAATAAGTTGATTTAGGGAATCAGAAATGTGAAGCATAGACCAATTCAAAAAAAATAAAAAATATAAACGTAAAACTAAACATTATCGACTAATAACAGTAGAATCTACATCCCTGGGATATTCATTCCGGGAATATTCGGCAACATGCCGGCAGTTGCCTTCCGCATTTCTTCCTGTGCCATCTTTTGTGATTCGTCGAGCGCCTTATTCACAGCAGCAACAACAAGATCCTCAAGCATTTCAGCATCGTCAGGGTTGATAACTTCCTTCTCTATTTGTATTTTCACGAGATGCTGCTTTCCGTTAGCTGTTACTTTCACCATCCCACCGCCTGATTCAGCAGTCACGGTTTTATTTTCAAGTTCAGCTTGTACCTGTTCCATTTTTTCCTGCATTTTCTGAACCTGTTTCATCATTCCTTGCATGTTGGGCATACCCATTTGACCATTTCCTCAAAAATTTTATCGAATAGATTTTGAATAATTTTGACTCAATATATTCTTTTTCAGTTGGAAAATCAATCGAAAGGAAAAAGCATATTATTATTAATAAATTCGTTCACGCAACTTTCCTTGACTTTCTACGCAAAATGAGTTAACTTTCATAACAATTCAAGAATTTTTCATCGAATGCAGAGGAAATTCCAAGCTTGAGCACGCGCGGTATAAAACGCACACGTGACGAAGATATTAAAATCCAAGCACAACTAAAACAAACCGGTAATATTCCTAACCATATTGCTATTATTATGGATGGCAACGGCAGGTGGGCAAAAAAACGCAGTTTACCACATATAGCCGGTCATAAAGAAGGTGTAGAATCGGTCAGGGACATCGTTGAAGTATGCGGTCAGCTTGGTGTAAATTATCTTACCCTCTATGCTTTTTCAACTGAAAACTGGAAACGACCCAAACAAGAAGTTTCCCTGTTGATGCGTTTGCTTATGCGCGCGCTACGGGATGAAACGGATAAACTTCACGAGAAAAATGTTCGCGTCCACACTATCGGTGATATTGCAGCGCTACCGCAGGAAGTTCAAGATGAATTATTAGATGCGATTAAAAAAACAAAGCATAATACAGGACTGAATCTTTTACTTGCTTTAAGTTACAGCGGACGCTGGGATTTGACCAATGCCGTGAAACAAATTGCATCGGAAGTTAAAAAAGGAAACTTGAAAATCGAACATATTAATGATCAGATCATTTCTCAACATCTTTCAACAAAAGATATACCGGAACCAGATCTCCTTGTCCGGACGAGCGGAGAACTTCGTATCAGCAATTTTTTACTTTGGCAGCTCGCATACTCAGAAATTTATATCAGCGAAGTGCTATGGCCCGATTTCCGCCGCTGTGAGCTTTACAAGGCAATTAGCGATTACCAAAAACGAGAACGCCGCTTCGGTATGGTAAGCGAACAGTTAAAACAAACGAAGCATAAAGTTAATTCCATTGGATTACTAAAACACGTTTCAGGATTATAACAGTTGCGCCCTTTAATTGTACTCACTCTTATATGCTGTTATTTAGCAGTTGGTTTGAAAACCACATATAGTCAACGATCTAAAATCGAGAAATACACTATTCTTGGGATTTCAGTCGAGGGAAATCATCCCCAGAGCGGGACTGAAAGCGGAGCGATCATTTCCAACTCCGGTTTAAAAATTGGAAGCTCCATCTCCATTCCAGGAGACGATGTGCGACAGGCAATACAAAAACTTTGGGCACTGCGTATATTTTCCGACGTTCAGATCTTAATCGAAAATAAAGTACAAGATGGTGTCTATCTCCTCATTAAAGTGAAGGAGTATCCACGCTTAGAAAAAGTAGAAATCAATGGAATCGATGATGTCAGCGAAGATGACATTAAAAAGAAAATAACACTCATTAACGGACAAATTGTGACACCCGACGATATCAATAAGATCATAATGAATATTAAAGTTCTATATGAGGAAGAAGGTCATCTGCTGGCTGAAATAAAACCGGAATCTAAAATTCTGGATTCAAGCAAATCAAACCGTGTCACTTTATATTTGAGTATTGAAGAAGGTCCTCAGCTTACGATCAACGAGATAACTTTCATCGGGAACAAAGCGTTTGATGACGGTGACCTCAAGGGAGAGTTCGAAGATACAAAGGAAAAAAAATGGTATCACTTAATTCTTGCAAATCCAAAATTCGAGAGCAAGAAGTATGAAGAGGATAAACGCCGTATCCTTAAGTTCTATAAGAAGAATGGTTACATCGATGTGGAAATCGTATCGGATTCTATATGGTATACTTCCGATAAAAAGAGGATGAACATACTAATCACTGTTAATGAAGGGGAACAATATAAAATCCGAAAAATTGCATGGAAAGGGAATACGGTTTATACATCAGATGTTCTAACCGAACGATTAGGGTTTATTCCCGGTATGATCTATGATGACGAAAAATTTGAACAGAATCTAAAAGGAAATCAGGATCAAACCGATGTTGCTTCACTTTATCTTGATGAAGGTTATCTCCGATTTAATTTAGATCCAGATATACAGCGGGTTGGGAAAGACAGTCTCGACATCACTATCCACGTATATGAACGAAATCAATTTCAGATCGGACAGGTAGAAATAAAAGGTAACAAAAAGACGAGAGAAAATGTTATTCGGAGGGAGCTGTTTACACGACCGGGTGATTTTTTCAGCAGGGCATTGATTATCAGAAGTTTGAGGCAGTTGGCACAGCTAAATTATTTCAATCAAGAAAAACTCAAGCCAGATACCCGATTTGTAGATGAAAAGACGGTTGATTTGATTTATGAAGTCGAGGAGAAATCAAGCGATAACGTTAATGCATCTGTTGGGTACAGTGGAGCGTTTGGTGTAACGGGCGCACTCGGATTTACAATAACCAATTTCTCAATCAGTGATCCACTTTCGGGTGGTGCCGGACAAATACTTAACTTCGATTGGCAATTCGGCGAGGGCGCTCGCTTCCGAACTTTCTCTCTGAGTTTTACCGAACCATGGCTGTTCGATAGACCAACAACCCTCGGGATCAGTCTTTTTGATAGCCGACAGCAGTTCGGATGGGATCTGCGGCAAACAGGCGCCTCTATCCGGTTAGGACGCCGATTAAATTGGCCCGATAATTACTGCCGCGCCGATTGGACTTTCAGATTCCAAAGTATAGACGTTCGGGATAACGGTGGAAACTCGTTTTACGAGGTCGGCAAATCGAAACAGTTTAGTATTAATCAGACTTTGTCACGAAATAGCACCGATAATCCCATTTTCCCAACTATCGGATCGAATGTTTCTTTGTCAACAGAAATTTCTGGCGGACCTTTCCTACCCGGAAATGTTGACTACCACAAATGGCTGTTCGATGCCGAGTGGTATGTACCGATATTCGGATCGAGCAGATTAGTTTTATACGTTGGTTCAAACTTGGGGTATTTAAGTGGCTTTTATAAAAATTCAAGAATTCCACCCATCGAATATTTTTATATGGGCGGCACAATGGTTGGTTACGTATCGACAACTCCGTTACGTGGCTATGAAGATAGAAGTGTGGGACCAGTTAACAGTCTGGGACAAGAAGAAGGCGGTAGAGTTCTCAACAAACACACATTAGAGCTTCGGCTTGCAGTTACTTTGAATCCTATGCCAATCTATCTCCTGGGATTTGCTGAGGGTGGTAATGTATACAGGGATTTTAACCATATAGATTTTCTCGATCTGAAACGATCATATGGTTTCGGGGCACGCATATTAATACAGCCGCTTGGAATGATCGGATTCGATTATGGATATGGTGCTGATGATGTTTATCCAAAGGATGGGAAGCCAGATGGCTGGCATTTCCATTTCCAATTTGGAAGAGGTTTTTAATTATAAGATAATTTATTTATTTCAACAACAAATAAAGAGGTCCACGTGAGACAAATAATATTTTTAATCTCGATAGTTGTTCTATTCGGTGCTATCCAATCACCCATTGCATCCGCACAATCACCGAAGATCGGATATGTAAATTCAGCGAAGATTCTTCAAGAATATCCTGACGCAATCGAAGCTAATAAGAAGCTTGATGTAATGAGCAAACAATGGCAATCGGAGCTTGAGAAAATGAGCAAAGAACTTCAGCAGAAATATGAAGAATTTCAGAAGAAAGAACCACTTCTCAAGGAAGATGAAAAACGGGCGCAGCGTGAAGAACTCGTTGCAATAGAACAAAAAGGGTATCAGTACAGGCAAGAAAAATTCGGTAATGATGGAGATCTTGCCATTGCCACCGATTCTTTACTGCGACCCATCAAACAAAAAGTTATGAAGATCATCGAACAAGTTGCAAAAGAAGAAAAAATACAATTTATGTTCGATCGAAATGATCAAATCATGGTTCTTTTGTATGGTGAATCGAAGTATGACTATACAAATTTAATAATCGACAGACTTAAACGCGGCAAATTATAATTAATTTAGAGGTCTCATATGCGATCCATAAAATCAATTCTCGGTCTTTTATTTCTCGTCTTGTTAACAACTTATTTCGGATATGCACAGTCCAAAATTGGTTGGATTAGTTCTAAAACCGTCATGGATAAGATTCCAGAAGCGCAAGACGCTCAGCGGCAAATTGATAATTTAGTTGCACAATGGCAAAGCGAGCTTGCGAAAATGCAAAACGAGTGGCAAAAAAAATTCCAGGAGTACGATAAGAAAAAACTTATCCTCACCGATCAGCTTCGATCAGAATCTGAAAAAGAGCTACAAGAATTAGATAAGAAAATAGTCGATTATCGGACTAAAAAATTCGGACAGAGCGGCGAGCTGTTCAATAAACAAAATGAGCTTATTAAACCGATTCAGAATAAAATCTTCAAGGTTCTCCAGGACATCGCAAAAGAGGATGATTATGATTACATCTTCGATAAAAGCGGTGATATATTATTAATGTATTCAAACGATAAGTACGACCTTACTCAAAAAGTAATCGAACGCATAACAACACTCGATAAGTAAGAATGCAATTACGTGAAATTGCCCGGCTTGTCAACGGGGCTGTTTCTATCAGTGATGATGTTGAGATTCTTAATGCAGCAAAAATTGAAGAAGCCGGACCCGGTGACATAACATTTATCTCAAACCTCAAATATAAAAAATATTTGAGTACGACTTCAGCATCGGCTCTATTGATAGCAAACAACATACAATTTGAAGAGCTGGAACACCGCAAAACATCCATCGCCCTTGTTAGAGTATCAGATCCATACCAATCTTTTTTACAGGTGATCGATTTATTTTATCCACCACCACAACGGCTCCCAACAGGAATACATCCAACAGCAATCATTGATGCAGATGTGAAGATCGATCCAAATGCTGCCATCGGTGCATATGTTATCATCGGTAAACGATGCACAATTGGATCGGGGACTGCCATTTATCACGGTACAGTGCTAAGTGAAGATGTTCAGGTTGGCGATGAGTCAATAATCTACTCCAACGTATCCATCAGAGAAAATTGTAAAATTGGGGATCGTGTTATTATTCATTCCGGGACGGTAATTGGAAGTGACGGATTCGGTTTTACGCCCAAAGAAGATGGCAGTCACGAAAAAATTCCACAGCGGGGAATTGTTGTCATTGAAGATGATATTGAGATTGGAGCAAACTGCACAATCGACCGGGCTACAATTGGAGAAACCCGCATCGAGCGGGGCACCAAATTAGATAATTTGATTCATATCGCACATAATGTTATTATCGGCGAGCATACGGTAATGGCAGCACAGACGGGAATATCCGGAAGCACGAAGGTTGGAAAGTATTGTGCTTTCGGTGGACAGGTTGGTCTGACAGGGCACATCACAATAGCCGATAAAACAACTATTGGAGCACAATCTGGTGTTCCAAAATCAATAGAAGAATCTGGCAAGACATACTTCGGCTACCCTGCAAGGGAGCTTCATGAAACGTTAAAAATTCAAGCTGCTCAAAACCAGCTTCCAACATTATTGTATGAAATCCGGAACATGCAAAAAAGAATTGAAGAACTTGAAAAACTTCTAAAACTCCGCTCATCCGATTGACGTGAAGGAAAACCGTTTATGTTAGTACAACAGCGAACCATCAAACAACCAATTACAATTTCCGGGATAGGATTGCATACTGGTGTGTCAACAAATTTAACGTTCAAGCCCGCGCAAATCAACTATGGAACCCGATTCCGTCGAGTTGATCTCCCCGGTCAACCGGAAATTCCAGCCCTTGTCGACAATGTAACCGAAGTTGCGCGTGGAACGACACTTCAAATCGGTGAAGCGAAAGTTCATACTGTCGAACATATCCTTGCAGCAATCGTTGGTCTGCAAATCGACAATATAATCATCGAGCTTGATAACATCGAGCCGCCTGTTTGTGATGGAAGCTCTAAACCATTTACAGATGCTTTGTTGAAAGCAGACTTTGAAGTGCAGGATGCACCAAAAGATTATCTTATTATCGATCAAACAGTACGTTACATCGATGAAAAGAATGGAGTAGATATTGTTGCTCTCCCGACAGATGATTATCGTTTAACAGTGATGATCGACTATCAGAATCCAGCTTTGGGAAGTCAACATACAGGTCTTTTCAATCTTGAAAAAGAATTCATAGAAGAATTTGCGCCTGCACGGACATTTTGCTTCTTGCATGAAGTGGAAGCGCTTTACCAGCGGGGATTAATTCGAGGTGGTAATCTCGACAGCGCTATCGTTATCGCGGATGAAGACCTTACAGATGAAAAAGTAAAACTTATTACAGAAAAGTTAGGCATAAAAGATACGCTTGTGATAGGAAAAAATGGAATCCTCAACAATAAAGCTCTAAGATACAAAAACGAACCAGCCCGACATAAACTGTTAGATTTAATGGGTGACCTTGCACTCATCGGTGCTCCCCTTAAGGCACAGATTCTTGCAGCGCGTCCGGGCCACTCAGGCAACGTCGAGTTTGCCAAAAAAATCCGGAAACTTTATCAACAACAGGCGCTGGTAAAAAAATATCAATTCGAAAAAAAGGAGGGCGTTGTATTCGACATTAATGCGCTTCAAAAAATCCTTCCACATCGGTATCCATTTTTACTCGTTGATAAAGTGATCGACTTTAAGCTCGATGAGAAAATAGTCGGTGTGAAAAACGTCAGCATCAACGAATGGTTTTTCGAGGGGCACTTTCCGGGAAGACCCGTTATGCCAGGTGTTTTAATCATTGAAGCCATGGCACAAGTTGGGGGAATCCTTCTTTTAAATGGATTGGAAAATCCACAGGGAAAATTAGCCATGTTCACTACAATAAGCAACGCCAGATTCAGGAGACAGGTTATTCCTGGCGATCAACTAATTATTGAAGTTTTCTTGAAAAATCGTCGCGCAAAAATTGCGCTCTTAGAAGGAAAAGCATATCGAAACGGTGAGCTGGCGGCAGAAGCTGAATTGAGTGCAGCGATTGTGGATAGAGATATTGAAAATGAGAAAAAAGGATAAATGTTAGTCATTCTAAACTGAAGTTTAATTTATGAGTATAAATATTAATTCACACGCTATAGTTAGCCCAAAAGCGCAGTTGGGTGAAAACATAACCGTCGGACCGTTTACGATCATCGAAGATGATGTCATCATCGGCAGCGGAACATCGATCGCCTCCAATGTTCTTCTCGCTAATGGAACACGCATTGGCAAGGAATGTCGAATTCATCATGGAGCGGTACTCGGTACAATCCCTCAAGACTTAAAATTCCATGGTGAATCAACCACGCTTGAAATCGGTGATCACAATGTTATCCGAGAGTATGCAACATTAAACAGGGGAACACGTGAGTGTTTAAAAACCATCGTTGGCAGCCACTGTTATTTCATGGCATATTCACACATTGCCCACGATTGTATAGTCGGGAATCATGTTATCTTGGCTAATTCAGTGAACATGGGCGGACATGTACTCATCGAAGATCATGCCGTTATCGGTGGAATTGTAGCTATTCATCAATTTTCCCTCATAGGTGCACACACGATGGTTGGCGGCGGATTCCGTATCACGAAAGACGTCCCACCTTATGTGCTCGCTGGATCAGAACCACTCACGTTCAAGGGCTTGAATGTTGTTGGATTACGGAGACGGAATTTCACAAATGAAAAAATTGAACTTCTCGATAAGGCATACCATCTTATTTATCATTCAAATATGAATGTTTCCCAAGCAATTGCGAAAATCAAAGCTGAATTCCAGATGACGGACGAAATAAAACATCTTGTAGAATTCATTGAGAAGAGCAAGCGCGGCATCATCGGAAAACGTCGATGATTTGGAAATATATAAATACCGGATTCGAATCCGGTTCGTTCAATATGAAGTTCGATCAAGAATTAGCTTCCCAATTAACAAGCGGCGTTGGCTCAACCACTTTACGCATTTATGGCTGGCAGCCATCTGCAATCTCCATTGGTTTTAACCAGAGGATGGAAGATTTCGATACTGTAAAATTATTTAAAGCAGGCATCGATATTGTTCGCAGACCGACAGGTGGAAAAGCGATTCTCCATGCACACGAACTCACGTACAGCGTCGTAACGAAGCTGGAATATCTAGGACCACGAGAAATCTACCGGTTTATAAATGAATGCTTACTTGACGGTTTAAAGTATCTCGGCATCAAGGCACAGCTTTCAGTTAAAGATGATAATTTCAAAAAACTTTATCAAACTAATTATTCAATCCCCTGTTTTTCAAGTTCAGCAAAGAGTGAAATCCAATACAATGGACAAAAACTTGTGGGCAGCGCCCAGAGACGCTATGGAACGGTCATCCTGCAGCATGGCTCACTTCTACTAGGACCACAACATCAAAAAATTGTAGAATTCTTTGCACCGCACATCCAGGATTCTCGTGAAATCCTCATCGACATCCTGGCTGCTCGAACAATCGATGTTGAAACAATTTTAGGCAGGAAGGTTACATTTCATGAAGCTGCTGCAGCAATTAAACAAGGTTTCGAAGATCAGGGTCAAATAATCTTTGAAAATTCAGCAATGATTGAAAATGTTTACCAATAATGATTTAAATATTTTCTAAATTATTTAGATTCTGCTATGAAAAATAAAAAAATAATTTCAGTAAAACCTCGGGTCGTCACCACAAAAACAGTAATGATGATGAAGAATACTGGTGAGAAAATAGCAATGCTCACCGCATACGACTATCTTGTTGCAAGATACCTCGATCAGGTTGGCATTGATATTATTCTCGTTGGGGACTCGCTTGGGAATGTTGTGCACGGTTACGAAACAACGCTGCCTGTGACAATCGATGATATGATCTACCATGCAAAAGCTGTAAAGCGTGGTGTTAAGAATGCGCTTGTTGTTGTAGATATGCCTTTTATGTCATTTCAAACAAGTATTGATGATGCAGTAAGAAACGCAGGGCGTATAATGAAAGAGGTTGGAGTTGGAGCAGTAAAACTTGAAGGCGGCGAGTATATAGCCGACATCGTAAAACATCTTGTAAAAATTGGAATACCGGTAATGGGGCATTTAGGATTAACCCCGCAGGCAATAAATAAATTCGGTACGTATGAAGTTCGGGCAACAACAAAAGAAGAATCCCGGGAACTGCTGCATGATGCAAAAGTTCTTGCTGATGCCGGAGTGTTTTCGATTGTTCTTGAAAAAATTCCTGCATCGCTCGCTAAAAAAGTTACTGCGTCAATCTCCGTTCCCACCATTGGCATCGGTGCCGGACCGCATTGCGATGGACAGGTGCTCGTCGTTTACGATATGCTTGGTTTGACAGAAGAATTTAAGCCGCGCTTTGTCCGGCGGTATTCTGAATTAGCTGAAACAATGCGCGGTGCATTCCGCACATACATCTCCGATGTTAAATCTAAAAAGTTCCCTTCTAATAAAGAAAGCTATTAGGCAAGCCTGTGAAGAAAGCATCGAAGCGGCTAAAAATCCTTGTATCTAACGATGACGGTATAGATGCGCCCGGCATTTATGCTTTGGTGCAAGAGTTAAAGAAAATCGGTACAGTCACAGTGGTCGCACCAGACGAGCAGCGAAGTGCAGTCGGACATGCCATTACTATGAATTATCCTCTCCGGGTCAGAAAATTTTTTAAATACGATGAATTCTTCGGGTATGCAATTGAAGGAACTCCAGCAGACAGCGTTAAAATCGCTGTGCGCACGGTCCTTCGTGATAAACCCGATCTTCTAATCTCCGGTATCAATCACGGCTCGAATACCGCCATCAACATTATTTATTCTGGGACAGTTTCAGCTGCAACCGAAGGCACGATTCTCGGTATTCCATCAATCGCTGTTTCACTAACTACTTACGACGAGCCAGATTTCAGGTTCGCTGCGAAATTTGCGCGAAAACTTGCTGAGTTCATCTCAAGAAAAGGATTACCGAAAGACACTCTCCTAAATGTGAATATCCCACCATTAAAAGAAAAAGATATCCGCGGTGTACGAATAACGCGTCAGGGAAAATCACGCTGGGATGATACATTCGACGTAAGACGCGATCCAAACAATAAAGAATATTATTGGCTTACAGGTAAGCTTGAAGTATTGGATACTTCGGACGAAGCTGATCTGATAGCAATCTTCAATCATTACATCTCAATAACCCCCATCCACTTCGATCTCACTGATTATAAAGCGCTCTCGGAAATCCGAAGATGGAATCTGGAAAAACTTTTTAAGAAAAACAAAAAGCGTAAACGACTTTAAGTCGTTTTAAAAATAAATGTAAGAACAATTCCAGCAAGAACTGCAAATTGGACAACTTTAGCAATTCTAATATTCCATTCTTTCAGCAAATGCCAGATAAAAGCCATTATGTACATAGCGATGCATAATCCGATGAAAAGTCCAAAACATCCCAGATAGTTCAAGGTCGGACCAAAATACCGAATAAAACTCCACTCGTACGTGTATCCATAAACGACCAACAGATGAACTACATAAACTAGCAATGATTCCATTCCAAACAAGGTAAAGATAGATCGAGACGATATTTTTCTTTTTTGTTCATACCCCCAGAGACCCGCTAAGCAAAGCACAACTAAACCTAACCTGACGAAGAAGAACTCAGGACTTGCCTGCCAGAAATCATGATTCGGATATAGCGTCAGGGGCATAATCTCAGCAATCAGTGATAACAAAATACCGACAACAGCAAGCAATGTGATCGTATTTATGAATTTTTGTTCTTCCCCTCTCTCTTTCAATTTTAAAAACCAGTAACCCAAAATTGTTCCGGCAATCAAAAATGCTGACCATGGAAATAATGGAAATTGAGATTTAAACTGAGGCGACAAATACGGTCGAAACCAAATTGGCATGGCTGAATGATCCAAATTTCTGATGATTGGAGAAATAAAAATAATTATCACAGCAATAAATAATGAAGCACCGATAAATATTGCATATCTCCTCGTAAATACTGCTAAGAAAACAAGGAGCAATAATGTGATTGCGATTGTTTGAAGAATATCGACCTGAAAAAAAGATATCCATAATTTCTCATCATTTAATAGCAAAAGTCGGGTTAGAGAGAAAAAAGGAAGATGGAGTGAATAACCAACGATCAGGATAAATATTAACCGAAAAGCATATCTCAACAAAGGTTTACGGAACATCACATAGTCGTTCCATTTTCGATGTAGCGTTATTGCAAGAGCAAATCCGGCACAAAAGAGAAATAAGGGTGCAACCAGTCCATTCAAGAATGTTAAGATTTTAAAAAGCGTTTGGTCCTTGATGTCTGAGCGCATGATCGCATTTACAACATGCGTTTCAATCATTACGAATACTGCCCACCCCCGAAGTAAATCAATGAAATGAAATCTCGAGCTGGAGGATGATGACGGAGATAAAGTCACTTTTAAATTATGGAACGCCGAGTTACCTGGTTTCGGTTTTTTGTTTGATTAACAAATCAAGGTTTTCCATATCAACGGGCTTCGTGATATAGGCATCCACCCCAAGTGAGTGTCCGTACTTTTGAGCGAGAAAATCATCCACAGCAGTAAGAAAGAAAAATGGGACATCCCTGAGCTGTTTTATCTTTTTAACCTCCTGAAATAACTCGAAACCATTCATGGGACTCATGCGAAGATCGGCAATGATAATATCCGGCTCATCGGTTTTCAACAGTTCCAATGCACCGTTACCGTTATCCGAGATACGAACATCATATCCCCTATCCTCCAAACCAATTTTCATCATATGCAAAACATCGGTTTCATCATCGACGTAAAGTATTTTTATTTTTTCCATTTAGATTCCCTTTCATTCAATTAGAAACGATAAACATTGTCATTTGACAAAAATAATCCTAATTCTATCGAAAGTCAAGTATTCAATTGGGTTCTGCTGATTATTCTTCGTTAATCCCGTTTGAAATCTTTTAGCGCCTTTTCGGCTGCCGTAAGAAGTGCCTCAGGACCAACAGATAATCCGGTGGCATTTTTCATCCAGAGATCAGGAGCGACCCGACCCATTGTTGCCATTCGCTCGAACTCCGGACCGATAGCGCCGGCTTTCTTCATCTGCCCTTCTATTTGGAAAGCAATCATGTGACCAATTGAATAATCGGGAAGATACATATACGAGTCGATTATGTGAGAATAAATACCAAGAAGAATAACATCTTGCTTCTTAAAAACAGGTGCGTAATACCGATTCCAAATATTTTTTGCAATTTGAATTGTCGCTTCCTTCAACTCACCCGGTGTTGTATTCGGATGGGCATACATCCATCGCCAAACTTCCATATCGACAAGTGCAACACCCGATATTTCATAAACTGCCCAGAAATCATTTATTACTTTTAGAACTTCACTTTGCGCCCCTTGTGTTGGTAAACCTAAAAATTCAAGATCATGATCCTGAAATACATACGCCAACGCTTCGGTGAAGGCAGTATTCGGAACACCCTGCAAAAAATAATGATCGATGTTGTTAAGCGAAAATGTTTGCTCCACGTTATGTCCCATTTCATGGAGTGCAATGCTGTATCCCTTGTAATTCATTCCACTCTTTTCAACACGAGTACGGAGATGGGTTTTTTCAGAACGCATTCCCGCACCCGCGGCATGTCCCGATCCGCGTGCCGGGTCGACAATGATATTACTCGCAAGATACTCGGATCGCTCTTTTGTGAAACCTAATTTCATCAAGAGATTGGGGATATCATTCTTGTAAGCATCGGCAGTTGGATATTTCTTCGAGACCATCTCATCAAGTTGTGCTTCCGTGACGGTACCTCGCGGTCGGAAACCATTATACCAAATATCGAACGGCTCCAGCGGTCGACCCAGACGGGATTCTATTATCCCAGCGACTTTGGGAACAAGCTCTGATGATAGAATTTGTTCAAACATCGATTTAACTCGTTCCTCCGGTATTTCCCGACTCTCATCAAATCGTCTGGCAATTAAAGTTGGTGCTGTTGGAGAATATGGATCGAGCTTCTTTGATGCTGTGAATGTTTTTATAAGATTTACATATCGTGTATCTGGTTCCGGTGCATTGGTTATTGTAACATTGGGCTTTGCAAGTATGTCGGCATCTTTTACGGCTGCAAGTTTTACTTCGTTCGAGTAAGGATTCCAATCAACATTGGGATTATTAACAACTACTTCAGGGATTGTTTGAGTGACAATTCTTTCCATCAGCTGCTGAATCATTCGCTGCTTCGCAAGTCCATCTTTTATATCACTGTAATTCGCTTTCAACTCATCACGTAAATTCCAGTGCGAAAGTAAACGCAATTTGGGTGGAAAAAGTCGGTTGCCGTTATTATCAATGAGATGGTGCATCCATATGTTGTACTCAGAAATATATTTATCCGCTTCAGAGGTTGCCTGAGCAATTGCAAGATTAACCTCGGCTGGAACCCGCTTGGAAAATATTTGTGTAAGCCGTGCTTCCGCCCATTTACGACGAGACCACTTCTCGCCATCTGTTAACCGCTGCTCAAGTGTTGTGAGTGGGAAGTTCAGAAGAACCACGAATGCAAGTTTGTTCTGGAAGAAATCATCTATGACGTGTGCTGAGGGATCATATCCGGCAAAAATATCATCAAACTGCTTGATGGGTCCAAGGTCAAGATCAACATAAGTACGGAACTCACGACCAATTTCCTGCATATGCCCGAATAATTTTTCAAGGAGATTTTCGAATCGATTGAACATCTCATCGAGTGTTTTCTGATCGCTGGCGAAGTTAGTTCGAACGAACCCCTCAAACACACTCGCATCTCCATCCTCAGCCCGCCAGAAATCTGAGACTTGCTTCAAACCCTGCTGTAAACGAACACGCTGGTCTTCACCATATTTTTTTATCAGCTCGTTTTCGAGTTTTGTGACTGTGGCTTTCATCCAAATCGGTTGCGTTTGTGCATTCATTGTATTCGACCCTGCAATAAGTAATAACAAAGCAATTGTTAAAACAGTAAAATATTGACCGCTCATGATATTCTCCATTTGATTATTGATTTGATTCTGGTGGGAAGAATTTAACTTAAATTCCGAAGGTTTGCAAATTCCAGAAATAAAAACCTCCAGAACTCATTCAACCGATTCTGGAGGCTTGATAAAACACCCTTAGTTATCAGCTATCTCACGAGTAACATCTTTTTAACTGCCGAGAAATTATTTGTATGGAACTGGTAAAAATATACTCCGCTTGCTATATGACTGCCATCCCAGAATACTTCATAGTGTCCGGGTTGTTTCGTTTCATCAATTAACCGAGCAACTTCTCTACCGAGCAGATCATAAACAATTAATGATACATCAGATACCTTCGGGATGTCGAATTGAATCTTTGTAACTGGGTTGAACGGATTGGGATAATTTTGTCTTAGCGAAAACGACTTCGGAATGGATTTATTTTTGTCAACGACACTAACCATGTAATCATTATCAAAAATCTCTTTGGCACGGCGGGCGTTGTTCAGCATCTCTTCTACATTCATACCAGATACGAGTGCATATACTGATTTAAGTGTGTCGCAGTAGTTCACTTGTGAAAACGGTCCAAAGGAAACAAAGAACCTTGAATCTGATAAATCTGTCTGTGATTGATTAGGTGCTATTAAACCACGCTCCCCACTTAACCATTCATATATCAATTCATCATTAGCACCAGGATCGTTCTTTATTGCTAAATAGAACCACTGGAATATTATTTTTAATGAATCCAATGGCATTGAGGCACTCAATAACGTTACACCTAACGGGGTCGAACCAACATCAATCGGATTATGAGTATATGCTGTCCTTGTTGATGAATCATAAGCAACATAATTATGTAAAAAATACTGATCGACGTTTATTGGACCAACATCCATATCAGCAAAGAAACCAATGTAGGTATCCTGCCAAGTTTTACGGCTAAGATTAATAAACTTATAATCGAGAAAAATTATTGCATCAGCCGAGGTACCGGTTTTCCACGCATACGATTTTTGAATTACCTTCACTCCCATTGGTACATGCCCAGAGATAATCGGTCTCAAGAAAGTATCCGTAGCAGAACAATAATAATCGCTGTTCGATATTGCTCCATAATCTTCATCTACATGCGGCTCACCATGATCTGGCATCCCATTTTTTTCAGTATAGACGTCAGGGTCTTTTTTGTACATTCTCGGATCAAATAGATGGCATGAATCAATCTTGGTGGGATCAAAGTTATCGCTGGCTGGATCGGGATTTGTTACCGGATCGTACGGTACACCATCGCAGCTTACTTCATATGGATCGGCAAGTCCGTCTGAGCCAACATCGTCAGTTGCAGGATTCCAGTCACCGTCATTATCTTTGCCATCCAATTCATCTTCATCAATTTTAACATCATGGTCATCATCATAGACACGTAAATTTGGCTCACCAATTGAATCAATCGAAGTCTTCCAGAATTTGTCGCGCGATGGATGCTTTTGTTCCGGCTGAAATTCTTTCCGTGCATCCATTCCATTGTATCCTTCGGTAACTCTATATCCGCCATCGATAATTGCCCCGAGACGTGGACCAGCACCGTAAAGATGCTCAACACCTGAGCCAGCAGGATACTCCAAACCAATACCATCCGGTACAACAGATGCATCCCCATCCCATGCTTGCAAACCCATGGTCATTTGGTTACTGAGCCATACACGCATGTTAAATCCTTGCTTGACGCGCTCGGCAAAATTGTACATAATATTGGATTGCTCACGACCTCCATTTTGGTTTTTCTTTGTTGGAGTTCCAGCAAAAGAAAGGATTACTACAATAATAGTAAAAAGCGATAAACATCTTAAATATTTCATAACACCCTCTATGATATGTTATCTAATAGTTTTGCCTCGGGAAAAAATGAATCAGTTGCTACGATTCCCTCCAGCATAAGGATATATTACAAATTATTTTCTTAAAAATCAATCAGGGAATCCCTGATTTTCACTTCGTTTTCCCCGATGAATCCCACTAAAACAGTTAAATTTAAAGGAAATAAAAAACCTCCAAAATCCATCCCTGGATCTTGGAGGCATTCTAAACAAAGGGCGTCTGATATCTGACATCCGATATCGTATATCAGTCGATTCTACCTCGCCAAAATCATCTTCTTCACGTCGGTGAAGCTACCAGCCTGTAATTTATAGAAATAAACTCCACTCGAAAATCCACCTGCATTCCATGTAACTTGATAAACACCGGGTTGCTTAAATTCATTCACCAATGTAGTCACTTCCTGTCCAAGTATATTGAAGATCTTTAATGAGACCAACTGCAAATTGACAATTGAAAATTGAAAGTTTGTTGTTGGGTTGAACGGATTGGGATAATTCTGCGAGAGTGAGTATATCGTAGGAATCTGATTACTAATTTCTTTCACACTCAACACAATCGGATTTGTTCCGCCTGCTTCGTAATATCGTGCAGCAAATTCCTGCAAATATAGATTTGCAACACGATCATCCTGAACGATAATTGTATTCTCATCATTCCTCGTTTCTGCAGATCCCGACCAATTGTGCGAGCCGGTAATTAAATATGGAACTCCACCCAACGGCTCAGCGTCAACGATAGCATATTTATGATGGAGCAAACCGCTTCCACCCTTCAGCAAAATATCTACTCCATTCGATAGCAGGTAGCTGTACTGATTGCCCGTATCAGTATTATTATCCATAACAACACGCACTTTCTTACCCGTATTCTTTTTATTGATGATTGTATCTGCCAAACCCTGACGGGTAAAAGTTAAAATCGCCGCATTTATTGAATGCTGAGCTTTCCCTAATGTTTTACCGATATGATACTCTGTGCGATCACTCGGACTAAAATAAGATTCAACCTTAACTCCACCGATTACAAATTTGTGCGGTGTGTTATTAAATTTGTGAGCGCTAAAACGTGAGGTTGTTGGATTTGGTGATGTTGTATTGCTTCCCCACATTTCTTCAAATTCAGCCGTATAAGCGCCAGCTAACGCCACATCCTGGAATTCAATTGAGTTTTGTCGATCATCATTCGTTCCCGGATCAGTGAGATTACATGAGCCAGTCCAAACCCACACACTTTCAGGAGCGCCACCGCGATAATCTATCACGATGAATTTGTTGTGCATTAATCCAGTACCATCATTCGAACCATAAAGATCGAAAATCACAGGAATGAAGTTATTCGTAAGTGTTGTCCATGGTGCGGTCGAGCTATTCTGGTTCTCTCCAATCACTCGTACTTTCACACCTCTCTGCTTCGCACTAACCAACGCGCTTGCAACTGTACCACCAGCTGTTCCACTTAAGCTGTACAAGGCAACATCTATTGATCGCTTCGCATTGTTAATCCGCTCAACGATTTTGGAAACCACATTGAAGTTACCAAGGGCAACTTCGCCTGAAGAGACTAAAGAATTTATGCTCTTAGTGAAATACACATTGATCTGACCTGTTGTTGGCGGGACGGAAGTAGTACTTACAATAAGATTACCGGCGAAGCTGGTATCGACACCACTGACTGAAAATGCTTGTACGTTGTAAATCGTTGCTGGTGAAAGGGATGTTATCGGAACATAATGTTCGGTCTGCATTGTATCTCGATGAATCTCAACAATACCAAGCTCGTATGCTGTTGTTTTACCGTAGTGAAGGCGAGAAGTTCCGGGATTTAGCGTCTTCCAAGTGACAGCCAATGACGTGGGTGCTAAATCTGTTTCCTCAGGATATTCAGCGAAGATCGGTCCTTGTGAGATAATATCCATTGTAGATCGCGGCATTATTTGGTATCCACCAATAAACGGTGATACTTGTTTATACTGACTGATGACACCGATGATATCGAATTTACTTGCCGGAGCTACTTTACCGATAATACCCGTGCTGTCGTCTATTCTGATCTGAACAGTGTCGGTTGGAGATGATCCGGTTAATCTATAATTTTTGTATGCCCAATTTGCTACCGGACCGCCATTCAACTCAGTTACAGTAACACCATTGAGACGAACAAGGAGTCCTTCATAATTTTCAACACCTCCAATTCCATCATTGTTAATAATAGTTGGTGTAGCTATCAACGGTTCAACAATAATTCCAGTGCTGATAATTGAATGCAGTATTGGCGGTTCGGTGGTGCTACCAATCTGGTTCAGTCCATTGAATTGATTCACTCTGCCAGTCGTCAAAATCTCATCACCGATTTTAACTGATTGTGAAAAATTGAAATTATAAATCGATAAACCTCCCGAATTATCCTGAATGTAACTTGGGCTGCCAAATTCCTTCCCAACAGTTATAACACCACGGATGGTAACAAGATCACCGTTTTTCAAAGCTAAACCGGTTGCATCATTCACTTTCACATCTGAGATCGGAATTGCAGCACCATAAACAGTGATTGATGGAACCCCTGAAACGTCGCCGTATGAACCATCCACACCTGATTGTACCTTTATCTTATAGCTGCCGGTATAAATTGGTGTTGTAATATTTTGAATTGTTATCTGCGTAGAATCCGCGGAAAAAGTAATCCCTGTAAAATATATAGTGTCACCAGATGTGAATGCACTACAAGTCATATTTGTAAAAATAATATCACTTATGTTTTGTGACCAA
>CAYGZC010000342.1:0-7905 GCA_964354225.1 uncultured Chlorobiaceae bacterium
AAGCTTTTTGGAATTGTGATGTTAACATCAAACGATCCAAACTCATTATGAAATTCTGCAATACCAAGATACTGACTTTTATCCCAACCGTATTTATCATACGTAGCAATTTGAGGATACCATTGTGCGATGTTGTAATCACGCCCCTGGTGTCCGGTTCGAAAACCGTCTACGGGAATTTTGCCTTCCCATTCACAAACAAACGTTATACTCTCACCCGGCTGAAGTGGCTTCGATAATTTTACCTCCATCAATGTGTTGTCGATATTATACTCTGTTGCCTGTTCAATCGTACCTTCAAGTATAGTGAACTTTTTTACATCGACACCACTGGAAGCGATATCATAGAACTGTTTACTTCGTTCGGCAAGTTTTTGACCGTAGCTTCCCTTGGTAAATAAATTCCAGTACAACCGAAAGTAGATTACATTCAAAACATCCGGCGAGTTGTTCTTGTAAACAAGTGTTTCCTTTCCGTTGATAGTATGATTATTTGGATTGAGTGTTGCATCGATTTTATAATGTACATCCTGCTGCCAGTAGGGTTCAGCGAAAAGAAGTGCAGACGCACTCAAGAGAAGAATTAATAGAAAGCGCATAAGTTTACCCTAAGATAGTTATTAAAATTAGCTTTGAGTTTTATGAAAATAAGAAAATAATAATCGAGGATCAAGAAATTGATTGGTTATAGAATGATGGAATAAGCCAAAGAATTTTTGGATAGCCATCGAGGAATTGGATAAGAAATCCAATGAGTGAATGGATGTGATAATTCTGGTGATGTCCCTAATTTAACATGAAAATTGTTTAATTACCGATCTCTTATTATAGACAGCATCGTAAAAAAGTGGTATACTTATCATTTGATTCATTACGACAAACTTTGTATATTTTATTCATTATTAATGATGAAATTGGGGCTGTAGCTCAGTTGGGAGAGCGCCTGAATGGCATTCAGGAGGTCGAGGGTTCGATCCCCTTCAGCTCCACAAGATTGGTGATGGTCCGCCCAACGCGGCTGCGCAATTAGCCCAGCGATCGGTGAATTGTAAAAAACTTTCACTACCCAAACACAAACCACCCATTCACCTTCTGACCAGTCAACAATTTAACTACATGACAAATCATTAGTCTATAGTCACATCAGGTATCCACGCATTAATCATCGAGTGAAAGGTAATTTATGAGTAAACGACTTGACGAATTTCAATCGTTCCGAAAAAAAATGAATGGCCGAATCCTCAGCGCTGATAATCGAGCCATTAAAAGATTTTTCGGGGTCGATACACTCACTTATCAACCCGGTAAATTAAATGCCAAAACAAAAGAGATGTTGGGTCTTGCCGCTTCGATGGTATTACGCTGTGATGATTGTGTATCGTATCATATCATGCGGTGTAAAGAAGAAGGAGTAACCGAAGATGAAATGTTTGAAATTTTCAGTGTTGCACTGACGGTGGGTGGCTCCATAGTCATTCCACATCTACGGCGGGCAGTAGCATTTTTAGATGGGCTAAATAAGCAAGCAGATTCAAAATAGTGAAAACTAATTTGAAATTTCTTATAACATATACCCTTATTTATCGTAGAATCATAGTACTGTGAGAAAGTTTAGAATTGAAAGGATTAAATGAAAATATTTGAATTTCTTAGTTTAAATGTAATTATCGGAGGGGTAGTAATATTAATAGTCCTTATCTATCTTATCTCCCTGATTAACAAACGCAGGAAAGATCAATTTCTTCATCAAGATAAGGTGGAATAAAGAAGCTAAAAGCGTTTTTAAATTGTGAAATTTATACTGCCTCTCATTTTGAATAAAATGAGAGGCAATTTTTTTATTGCTACTATTATAAACCTATATTATATTAATTCATCAAATAGAATTTTGAAAGGAGAATGGTTCGAATCATGATTGTCATGAAATTTGGCGGTACATCCACACAGGATACATCGGCGATTGCAAATGTAGTGAAGATAATTCAATCCCGACTTGCACAAAAGCCAATCGTTGTTGTTTCGGCAATTGCCCATGCGACGAATATGTTGGAGAAAATAGGTAAACTCGCTGCAGAAAAAAACGACCGAGAAGCGAGAGAAGTGTTAACACAATTATTTAACCGACATTATGAAATAGTAGATCACACGATTCGACATCTTACCAGAAATCGGACATTCAGAAGTCAGCTCGAAACCACTCGTGAAGAAATCGAAACAATTATCAAAGGTGTTTCAATATTACGAGAACTTACGCCGCGAACTTTAGATTTGCTCTGCTGCTTTGGTGAGTTGCTCTCTTCACGTATCGTCGCTGCCGCATTACAGGAACATGGCATCCAATCTGAATGGCTCGACACGAAAGATTTTATGATAACTGATGAAAATTTCACACGAGCCATGCCGTTGATGGATGAAGTCGAGAATCAACTTAAAAAACTCGTGATGCCATTGATTGAAAAAGGAATCGTGCCTGTAACACAAGGATTCATCGGTATTACTCAATCGGGGCGGAGAACTACTATGGGAAGAGAAAGTTCAGATTTCTCAGCCGCAATAATTGGTGCAGCGCTCGATGCCGATGATATTCAAATCTGGACTGATGTTGATGGTGTCCTAACAGCAGACCCGACTGTAGTCAACAATCCGAAGAAGATTAAGCGGTTGTCGTTCGAAGAAGCATTTGAGTTATCATACTTCGGTGCAAAAGTTCTTCATCCTAACACGATGTTACCTGCAATCGAGAAGAGCATTCCGATAAAAATCTACAATTCCCGCCGTCCAAATTTATCGGGGACCATGGTATCAATCGAATTAGATAATAATTATACGTTAGTTAAATCAATTGCCTATAAACGGAACGTAGCTATTCTATCAATCGTCCCAAGAAAACGCTTAGGTCAATTTATATTTTGGGAACACATCCATAATGTGCTCACAAAATATGATGCTGTTGTAAGGATGTCGTCAACATCGGAGTACAATTACAGTGTGTTGATTGATACAAAAGTGAATATTCCCGCCATCGTTCACGATTTGAGTGAGATTGGAATTGTGGATGTAAATGAATCGATGGGCATTGTTTGTGTTGTTGGCTCAAACCTCATTAACTCATCAAAAGTTGTGGATAGAATATTCGAAGCTATTACCGATATTGGAGTGAGCATGATATCGTTCGGTGCATCGAAATCGAATCTGAGCTTTGTTGTTAATGATGAAGACCTTCTCGATGCGGTCAAACAAATTCACGATGAGTTTTTTAGTGATGTTGAGACGGATGAAGTATTCGAGGTACTGGAACATCTGCCGAATTCACCACCGCGATGATACGGAACAACTGATCTTCTTTAGATTAGATGTAATATCTCATGATCGGTCGAGCTTTGGACCAGCGCTTCACTACTTTGAAACCGGCTTTTTCAAATGACGAGAGAAAACCAGTCCACGCGAAAGCAGCCGGCATGTTATTCGAGTAGGGAAGTACGGGATAAGCTTCGAGGATTTTCACTTTCTTCTTCCTGCAATAATTAATAACACCTTTCAGAATTTTAACCGAGTAACCTTTACGTCTGAGATCTTTTAAAAGGAAGAAGCAGGTGATCGACCAAACCGGTTTCTCGTCGATCCGTTTTAACACTCGTGCGTTTTCAAGTTTGATGTATTTCTCCCTCGGTGCAACGGCACACCAGCCGATTGGCTTATTCTTCATGTAAGCGATGATACCAATTTGTTCGCCGTTCCCGACCAATTTTTTCATTGCCCGCTTGTTGCCGTCACCCTTCCTCTTTTCAAAATCGGAACGCGACAGCCGCCACGACATGCACCAGCAGCCACCACATGCACCGTGCTCGCCGAAGAGGGTTTCGAAATCGTGCCAGGTCTTTTTACAAAGTGGTTTGAAAGTCAATTTAATTTTGTTGTTGGTACCTCGTCTCATCAATCAATTCCTTAACAAGTTCATGGTTAGAAAAATATTGAATGTTTTGGAAGAATACAAATGTAATTCATCCGAGAACTTTATGTTTTTGGATGTTTATGAAAAACGGATCTTGCATCTGGACAATAAAAATCATAGATTTTTCAATCTATGTCTACTGCATCTCGTTTGCTGTTGGCGGTTTACCTGCTGATCATTCTTATCTGGGGATGGTCGGCTCTCCAACCGTCTCATTATAATTGGGGTTTTCACTTGTTTGCGTTTTATCCAACGTGGTACACAATGTTGTGTTTGGGTATACTTCTTATCCTTCTTCTAACCAATGTAAGAAGTCGGGCACTTAGCATTTTCCAGCGATTCACGAATTTGTGTTCACGTCGTCCGACATTTTTTTTGTTCGTGCTTCTTGGCGGAGTCTTTGCGATTCTAATGTATTTGTTTCCGGCAAAGCTTCATTTGTTGGGCGATGGTGATATCATCTTGCAGTTAACTCCCAAGGATCCAAATATCAAAGATGTATCGGGTAACTTCCGGGATTATCCTTTGATGTACTACATCGTTCGATCAACCCAATTTATCATCGGTGGAGGGTCACCCGTCGATGTGGATCATACATATCGGATCATCGATCTCGTTTCGGGATTACTTTACCTCGGATTAGTTTTTGTTTTTATTCATTTCCTAAAAATATCAGCATTAGAAAAAGCACTAATTGGTTGTTTGATGTTTATCAGTACGAAGCTGCAATTCTTTTTTGGCTACGTCGAGAATTACTCTATCCTGAGCCTTTCCATTACTGCGTATATGATAAGCGGGTGGCTTGTTTTCAAAAATCAATCCCACAGCGTCGTAACATTTTTATGCTTCATCATTATGCTCGAATTCCATCTCGGCTGTTTCGTATTTCTACCGACTCTCTTCGTAATCCTCTTTTATGTTTGGCAACATCGCAGAAAAGAGCTTGCGATATCCGGAATACTCACAATCATCGGTGGAATGGCTCTTTATTTTCTTTCTGATTTAAATATTCAACAAATCGCAGAAAGATTTGAGAGTGTCTATCACAACGAGTTGCTTCCTGTTTTTGGTTGGCATTATGCTGTATTCTCCCGGCTTCATTTTCTTGATTGGATAAATGCACATGGACTGATCATGCCTTTCTCTCTACTCGGTATAATTATTTTTTCCATATCTCTTGTTCATGAATATAAATGGAACGATCATTTGCTTCTTTTTTTATTTATAGCTTCAGGTTGTGGACTTGTATTCACACTCGTTATCAGCCCGGCTCTTGGCATGGCACACGATTGGGATTTAATTGCAACTTTCTTTATTCCATTAGGCTTCCTTTTTGTTTATTTCATCCTGGAATATTTTCATTTCCCCGAAGCTCGTCACGTTGTGCTGATGATAATCGTTATGCAATTTATTCAGACTGTCACCTGGATTGGTATCAATGGGGAGGAGATCCGTAATCTGAAACGTGCAGAAATGTTAACCGATCCATCTCTGAGCGGCACCATCCCAAGGATGTACTATGAAAGTCTCGCGAAGTTATATTGGGGAAAAAAAGATTACAGGAGGTCAGCCTTCTGGTATGAACGCTATCTTACTGTCGATAGTCTTAATCCTCGAATACTTGCCAACCTCGCTGATGTATATAGGCAGTCGGGTGAAAATGAGAAAGCATTCGAAGTTCTTAAGCGGAGTGCAGGTGCAAGTCGGAACCCGGCTGTTTTTTCAAATTTAGGGGTTGAATATTTAAAGCGAAATGATACTACATTGGCAATTCAAATGTTTCAGAATGCTCTCAAGATAGATTCCTCATTTGCGTATGCCCACGCGAATCTATCTCTCATCTATACTGCTCAGTCTAAGAATTCCCTCATCGCTTATCATGCAACGAGAGCAATCACTTTCGGCATGACGGAATCAATTCTATTCAAGTTAGCAGGCAATGCCTTCCTTGCCTTAAACGATATCGAGCAAGCACTGAAATATTATAATCTTTATTTTGCTAAAAAGCCCGATGATACTAATATTCTTTCGATGATAGAAAAACTTCAAGAGGAATTATTAAGGAGAAAACAATCTCGGTAGAGCTACAGATAATTTATTTTCATATTATTGAGTTACGCTCATCACCTTTGCTTCTTTACAACCGATCCGTTGAGGGTTTAGTTATGAAATTAACTTCCCGTCTTAAATGAAAACACATAAGGAGTTTTCAACGTGTCACCTGCCATCGATCGTAGACTCGTTCCTATCGTTACTGTGTATGTTGTATCTTGTAATAAATATTGATATGGATCAAACGTAAATTGTATTGGATAATAAGAATAAGTGAACATTCCATTTACGGGGGGCGAAATATTAAATGCGCTTCGAACCGATGATGTATCAATATAAGCCGAAAAAGTAGTTGAAATATTTTCCCACAGATATACATTTTGTTGACCGTTCCACGGGTATGTACTGGTAACTATAAATGAAACGGTCTTGAATCTTAGAGTGATTGGAGATGGGAGGTGATTATTGAATGTATCTTTAATACCTGTTGAAAAAGTAATTTCATACCATGTGTTTCCCTTGAAGCCGGAATCTGGATAAAAAATTATATCTCTCATATAATAATAATCAGTTTTCCATTTGCCATTAACGTGTGGAGTGATTGTTATGTTATTAGCTAATGAATTGGAATCTATCAGGGAATTAAAGTAGATGTTGAACGAAGAAGTTAAATAAACCGAAGTATCATTTATCTCTGGATATGTGTTTATGATTCGGAGCACAGGTTCAGGTACTAAAACTTTTTGATAGTCAATTCCTAATTTTCTATCAGTTGCGTCCGTTGCTTCTTTGCTCACCGTGACAGTATATGATTTGGCAACTTTGAAATAGTTGTAAACGGGCAACTCGAAAGTTTGACCATCGATTGAGGTTGCACCCCAAGTGCTTAGATATGCAAAACCATCTTCCTTTGGGACGAGCGTTACGTTCGGGATAACGGTATAACTCACCATAATCTTATTAAATCGGATAAGCAATCTACCCGGTGTGTAACCAATTGGTAATGAATCGCTTTGGATATCAAGGATGGGGCAATAACGGCAATATGGTCGTGGAGAGTCCAACCATACCCAAACAACGCGAGGTGCAATATTGGGATCAGTTGGGTCTTCGCTGGGGGGACCTGTGGGACCGGTTGGTCCTCGTGGACCTTCTCTACAACTCGACAAAAACAACAGCGGCAGGAAGCAGATTAAAAGTAATGTTTTCATAATAGACCACCCTTTCTATTTATTAAGTAACATTGTGCTAGATTTTAGGATTTGTCACAATGTAATAATAGAATTTTTAATAATCAAATTGGCAACTGGCGTGATGATCTTAGGGAATAATTTGTTTTGGAACGATTTCTTTTCGCTACCTGTTTATAACTATACAAAATGTTATGATTTCTCTGATTCGTCCAAAAGAGCAAGTAATGGATCGTATTGTTAGGCATTTCAGTCGGCAATCGACTTTTTCTATTCTATCAAGGGCATACTTTAGTATTGTAATAATTACGATTATTGATTATACGACGGGTCCCTTTGTATCGATGTTGGTATTTTATTTAATACCAATTATTATAACATCATGGTTTGTGGGAAAGCGCGCTGGATTACTTATCTCAGTTGTGAGTGCAATCGGATGTTCTGTCCATGACATTTTATTTTTTCCTGTATCCTCATCCGATATAGTGATGTCCTGGCTTGTGCTATTATGGAATCCTCTAATTTCATTTAGCGTCTTTTTAATTGTTGCATCCACACTTTCTGCTATGAGAAGGGCAGAGGATGAAAAATTACGTTTTGAATTCAAAGTCGCAGCCGAAGTTCAATCTCGTCTCTTTCCTCAATCATTGCCACAAATGAAAACTTTATCATATACAGCATTCTGTCAACCGACAACCATTATCTCAGGTG
>CAYGZC010000343.1:0-4558 GCA_964354225.1 uncultured Chlorobiaceae bacterium
TGGAACACAGATAGATGACAAAGGATGGACAGCAGAACTTAGAATTCCTTATTCGCAATTACGCTTCCCCGAACAAGATGAATATATATGGGGAATCAACTTGGTTCGCGGCATTGATAGATTGAAAGAAGAAGACTATTATATCATGGTTCCTAAAAAGGAGAGCGGTTTTGTTTCCCACTTCGCTGATCTCATCGGTATCCGTAACATTCATCCACCAACTCGGATTGAAATTCTTCCATACATTGTTGGGGAAAATAAAATCACAAATAAAATTAAAAAGGTAAATCCATTCTATGATGCTAGCCAGGTAAAAGGTAATGTTGGTGCTGATCTTAAATTTGGATTGGGTAGTAATTTAACTTTGAATGCAACAATTAATCCTGATTTTGGACAGGTGGAAGTTGATCCTGCTGTTATAAATCTTTCTCAGTTTGAAACATACTTCGAGGAGAAGCGACTTTTTTTTGTTGAGGGCTCAAACTTTTTCAATTTCGGTTTTGGCGGTGCTAACAATAACTGGGCATTCAACTGGGGAAATCCAGATTATTTCTACAGCCGTCGAATTGGCAGAAGACCAGAAGGTAATGTGCAGCATAGCGGCTATGAAAATTTTCAGGAAGCGACAACCATTCTTGCAGCCAGTAAACTAACCGGAAAAATCTCTGATGGTTGGTCGCTCGGAACAGTCCAGGTATTTACCGCCCGCGAATGGGTAAAGGTCGATAGCGAAAACACCCAATTTGCCAATATTGTTGAACCATTCACTTCTTACAGTGTTATCAGGAGCTTGAGAGAATTCAATAAAGGACATCAAGCAATTGGCATAATCGGCACTGCCACACTCAGAGATTTAAACCAATCTTATCTCAGTGATAATTTTAATCGTCGTGCATACTCTCTTGGGATAGATGGTTGGACTAACATCGACCCCAATCAAGAATATGTTATGACTGGCTGGCTTTCAACAACACGCATCGAAGGAACACCAAAGCAGCTAATCAATATTCAACGCTCAGAGCTTCATTACTTCCAACGTCCCGATTTTAATCATGAAGATGTTGATTCCAATGCAACTCATCTCTCGGGTTACGCTGGTCGTTTTGCAATTAATAAGCAAAAGGGTAATGTCGCTTTCATTACCGCATAAGTAATCTCATTTCAGCTCCCGACTATGAAGATGTGCTGCTTGTTAAAGTAGCATATTGGTGGCGGCCGTAAATTGGAAGACCAAAATATCTTAAGATATCATGGACTTGAATATTTTTTTTACAATTTACATTGCGATAATTTCAACGGGGGAAATCAGCGTTCATAGAATCCGGTGATTTTCGCTGAGGTGATTACTTTTCCCTCTAATGTTTTTTCGAAGGCAACTAAGCTCGTATTTGTTGTGAGATCGAGATTTTCCACGTTCAATGCATAAACCGATATGACGTAGGGATGGGGTCCAGACCCTTTGGGTGGTTGAGGACCGCCATATCCTAATTCGCTATAGGAATTGTATAATTCCTTTGAACCGAGTGGCATTTTTTTCCCTGAAACACCTTCAGAGAGGGATGTAACATTTTTGGGGATATTGATAGCGAACCAATGAATCCAATTCCTTGCAACCGGGTGCGGATCTATGATAGAAATTGCAAATGATTTTGTTTCATCGGGCACACCGGTCCATGTAAGCGGTATGGAAATATTCCTCCCCCCAACTACACCTTGATGTGCATATTTTGTAGGAATATACTTTCCATCCTGAAATGCAGAAGTTAAAATTTGCATTATATTACCTCCTTTAAAAAAGTTTCTTATTTCTTTTTCGATTTGAAACTGGCAAGCGCTCGCTCGACAGTCTCATACGTATCGAACACCTTGATAAGTTTGGTAACGATAAAAAGGTTTTGAATTTTTCCACCGATCCGTGCCAATCGCAGCTCACCCCCGGCGCTACGCATCGTTGTTAGTGCGGAGATCAATGTTCCAAGTCCTGAGCTGTTCATGTAATTCACGCCACCAAGATCGATGATCACTTGTTTTACGTCATCGCCTACTAAGCTGTGAATTTTCTCACGAATATTTGTTGTATCCGGCTCACCAAGTAAATCGCCCTTCATTGTGAGCACCGCAATGTCGTTTTCCATTTTTTCTTTGATCTGCATGAGAATCCTCGTTCGATTAATGATGATTGGTAAAAAATTTATGTTCAATCATACAAAAGTCCTTATAAAAAGTCAACTAATTTCCTTATGTAAAAAGCTCGATATATTTATATCCCGTTCCAGTGTTCAAAATCACCACTTTTTCGGTATTATTAACAATTCCACATTCAACTAATTTTCGGGTAGCAGCAATAGCCGCTGCCCCTTCCGGACATAAGAAAATTCCCTCAAGAGATGCAGTATGTTTCATATCATGCAGTAATTCTTGATCAGTGACGGCAATAACAGTTCCACCACTTTTATATAGAACATTAAGAATCAGAGTATCCACAAAAGCTTTTAGTACGCGTAAACCGGACGCTATCGCCCGAGCATCTGTCTAAAACTCTGACACTTTTTTTCTTTCATTGAAAGCTTGCACAATCGAAGCACAACCAGTTGCCTGAACAGTAACAATTCTTGGTTTCTTCGCGTCGATCCATCCGAGTTCTTCTAATTCTTTAAATGCCTTCCACATACCGATTAATCCGGTACCCCCGCCAGTGGGATAAACTATTACATCGGGTAAACACCAATCGAATTGTTCCGCGAGTTCATAACCCATCGTTTTCTTTCCTTCAAGTCGATACGGTTCCTTCATCGTCGACATATCGAATCAATTTTTTCAATGGCGAACTTCATTCATTTTCTTTCCTGCATCACTGATAACTCCATCAACAAGATTTATTTTGGCACCATACATTGCGACCTCTTTGATATTCACACTTGGTGTATCCTTAGGGACAAAGATATGAGCTTTGATGTCAGCTATTGCAGAATATACTGCAAGTGCACCACCCGCATTCCCACCTGAAGGCATTGCTACTTCCCTTATGCCAAGCTCCTTTGCTTTTAAGACAGCAAGCGATAAATCCCGTGCCTTGAAAGATCCCATTGGGTTGCAACCTTCTTCCTTGATAAAAAGATTTTTCAATCCTAATTCATTTCCTAATTTTCGCGCATGAAGAAGCGGTGTCCATCCTTCGCCTAAGGAAACGACGATGAATCTTTGAAAACAGGAAGCATCTCTCAGTATTCCCACAATATTCCAGTTCGATGTGCGAAATCATTCTGTTTTAGCTTTGTGCGCGCTTCAGTCAGATTATATTCTGCCAATAGTGTTTTGCTACAATCCGGGCAAATGGTATGAACTCTATCAGGAGAAAAAAGTTAGCTGCAACCACTGCAGCGCAGGTTATTAAAGAATGTTTCGGGCATGGATCGATCTTTCAATTTATGATGACAAAAATACTTTATGAAATTAATAGAGTCAATTTACTCAACTTTTTATGAATAATTTTGTTGATTGTTATCAACAAAACAATATGGCTACCAAAACTATACTTATACTGGGTGGGGGAATAGGTGGGATAGTGACTGTCCGCGAATTGCGTAAACATCTCGGAAGCCAACACCGCATAATCATGCTTGATAAAAATCCTCTCCACTCATTTCCACCTTCATATATTTGGGTTATGATTAGTTGGCGTAAACCTGAAGCGATAGAAAAACCGCTTTCATCTTTAGAACATAATGGTATAGAATTTCATCAAGCCGAAGTACAAACCATCGATCCGGAACGACATCATGTTACTACGGACAGTGCTACAATTGCATTTGATTATCTCGTTGTTGCACTTGGTGCTAAACTTGTAACGGAAGTAATACCCGGGCTTAGCAGTATCGCCCAAACTTATTATACACATGAAGGTTCAATCAAGTTGAATCAAACAATTTCAACATTCTCACAGGGGAATATTGCGATAATAATTTCAGGATTGCCGTATAAATTTCCACCTGCACCATATGAAGCTGCGTTTTTACTTGGATCGTATTTTTCGAAACGAGGAACCACAGACACACAATTAAAATATTCTATCCTGAACATGAGCCTCTTTATTTTGCGGGTCGAGCTGGCAGTCAATCAATCCCAAATCTGTTAATGCAGCGCAAAATAGAATTATATCCAGCACACAAGTTAGCTTCGATTAATCAAGCCGAGAACCAAATTATTTTTGGGAACTCTGAAAAGTCTAGATTTGATTTACTCATAGTTATACCTGCTCATTGCCCGCCTAATATTGTTTCGACTTCTAAGTTAGCGAATGAAGAGGGATGGATCAGCGTTGATGAAAAAACCATGAGGACACGCTATCAAAACATATATGCAGTCGGAGATGTTGCCGAAATTCTCACTCAAAGCAAACTTAGACTTCCCAAATCAGGAGTCTTTGCTCACAATCAAGCTGAAATTGTGGCTTTATATATTGCTCAAGAAATTCACAATACAAAACTTCATAAAGAGTTTACGGGGGCTGGATTCTATTTTTTTGAAACCGGGAATAGCCGGGCGGGTCATGTTTATG
>CAYGZC010000344.1:0-7485 GCA_964354225.1 uncultured Chlorobiaceae bacterium
CCATATTTATTTGGCGGTGCTGGTATCGTATTCTTTAATCCCAAAAATGATTCTGATAAAGATTTAACACATAATGCTCGCGGTGATTATAAAAAAGTATCTTCTTTCTTTCCAATCGGTGTCGGCGGTCAATACTCTATCACTAATAAAACATCGGTTGGAATCAGCGGAACTTATAATTTTGCGTCAACAAAATATCTTGATGATATAAAAACTAATTCACGAGATGCTTTTTGGAGTGTCACTTTGAATTTATTTTCTTTCATCGGACCTGATAATCCGGATCTGGACGGTGATGGATTGTTGAACGATGAGGAGAAACAAATTGGTACTGATCCTCTTAACCCTGATACCGACGGTGACGGATTGAAGGATGGGGCAGAGGTTAAGCAGTATAAAACAAATCCTTTAAATCCCGATACAGATGGTGATGGGTGTACTGATGGAGAAGAAGTTCTCCGTTATCACACTGATCCATTGAATCCAGACACAGATGGAGACGGATTAAATGATTGTGATGAAATATTAAAATACAATACGGATCCTCTTAACAAGGATACAGATAGTGATGGATGTACTGATGGAGATGAAGTTCTCCGTTATCGTACTGATCCGTTGAAACTGGACACAGATGGAGATGGATTGAATGATTGTGATGAAGTATTAAAATACCATACGGATCCTCTTAATAAGGATACAGATGGTGATGGGTGCACTGATGGAGAAGAAGTTCTTAAATATCATACTAATCCGTTAGATCCTGATACAGATCATGGTGGTATGCCTGATTGTAAAGAAGTTCAACTCGGCTTGAATCCTCTTGATCCGAGTGATGATGTTCCTATAATCAAAGTCGGAGAGCGCATCATCTTGGAGGGTGTAAATTTTGAGACTGCCAAAACAACATTATTGCCAGAGGCAAAGAAAATTCTTGATCAGGTTGCAGCGAGTTTGGAAGCGAATCCGACTGCTGAAGTAGCAATCCATGGTCACACCGATAATGTGGGTGGTGCAAAGTATAATATGAAGTTATCAATTGGACGAGCGGATGCTGTTAAAGCATATTTGGTATTGAAAGGTATAACAGCAAATCGTATAACCACGAAGGGTTTCGGTTTCACAAAACCTGTCGCTGATAATGCGATACCTGAAGGAAGAGCAAAAAATAGACGCATAGAGTTTATACGTGTTAAGTAAAAATTATCTTTGAGTCAAAGTATAAATCAACCATTATTTAGATCATACAAGTTATATGATTAAAGAAGTAGTTATTGCCAGTGCTTGCCGAACCCCGGTGGGATCGTTTGCTGGGTCTTTGGCATCAGTATCTGCACCGAAACTCGGTGCAATAGTCATTTCAGAAGCGGTAAAACGAGCGGGTATAAAGAGTGAGAATGTTAATGAGGTCATTATGGGATGCGTTCTTTCCACGGGCATGGGGCAAGCACCTGCACGCCAGGCATCAATATATGCCGGACTTCCAACCTCCGTCGAGTGTATGACGATCAATAAGGTTTGTGGTTCAGGATTGAAATCTGTTATGCTTGCTGCACAAGCGATTGCGTTAGGAGACGCGGAGATAATCGTCGCTGGCGGAATGGAAAGTATGTCGAATATTCCGTATATACTTGATAAAGCACGCACAGGTTACCGTATGGGTCATGGTCAACTTATTGATGTTATGATAAAAGATGGACTATGGGATCCATACAAAGATTTCCACATGGGAAATGCCGGGGAGATTTGTGCTAAAGAATGCAACATTTCTCGTGAAGCCCAAGATGAATTTGCAACGCTCAGTTATAAACGATCACTGGATGCACAAAAGAGCGGTTTGTTTAAGGAAGAAATTGTTCCCGTGGAAATTCCACAAAAAGGTTCGGAACCGATTATTGTAAATGAAGACGAAGAACCGAAGAAAGTAAAGTTTGATAAAATATCAACATTGAAACCAGCGTTCAAACCTGATGGAACAATAACTCCCGCGAATGCATCCAAAATCAATGATGGTGCAGCAGCAGTTGTTGTCATGTCGAAAGAAAAAGCTGATAGATTGGGTATTAAGCCGCTGGCACGTATTATCGCATATGCTTCTGTGGCAAAGCAACCAGAATGGTTCACAACCGCACCTGCCGATGTAATCTCAAAGGTTCTCGCTAAATCCAAGATGACAAAGGATCAGATTGATTTATTCGAGATTAATGAAGCATTCTCTGTTGTGACACTCGCTGTTAATCAAATACTTGGATTGGATATCAACAAAGTAAATGTTCACGGCGGAGCAGTTGCAATGGGTCATCCAATAGGTGCAAGTGGAACTAGAATTTTGGTAACACTTCTTCATGCAATGAAACACCGAAATGCAAAACGTGGAATGGCAGCAATTTGTATAGGCGGTGGTGAAGCAAGTGGAATGATTGTTGAAAAATTATAGGGGACAAATATGGATATTAAAAATGTTACCGTCATCGGTGCAGGTACGATGGGAAACGGCATCGCTCATGTATTTGCACAATACAGTTTTTCAGTCACATTAAACGATATAAAACAAGAATTTTTAGATCGTGCATTAAAAACCATTACCGGAAACCTTGATAGACAAATCAAGAAAAATATAATTACGGAAGAAGTTAAGCAGCAGACTCTCTCCCGAATTAAATGTACAACTTCAATCGAGCAGGCAGTCCAGAATTCAGATATCGTTATCGAAGCTGCCACAGAAGATAAAGAGATCAAAACTCAAATCTTTAAAACACTCGATAAAACAGCACCTAAGAGTGCAATTCTCGCTTCGAATACATCATCTATCTCAATCACGGAAATTGCAGCTACAACTAAACGTCCTGAAAATGTAATAGGTATGCATTTCATGAATCCGGTTCCCATGATGAAACTTGTTGAAATCATTCGTGGATTATCAACCAATCAGGAGACGCTGAAAACGGTTACCTCTCTTACACAAAAATTAGATAAAGTTCCAGTTGAGGTTAACGATTATCCCGGATTCATTTCGAATCGTGTATTGCTTCCGATGATAAACGAAGCAGTGTATTGTGTTATGGAAGGAGTTGCAACTCCCGAGGCGATAGATACAGTCATGAAACTTGGAATGAATCATCCAATGGGACCATTAGCGCTTGCCGATTTCATTGGATTGGATGTGTGTCTTTCAATCATGAATGTCTTGCATCAAGGTCTTGGTGATACTAAATATCGCCCATGCCCATTATTAAAAAAGATGGTCGCCGCAGGATATTTAGGTCGTAAAACGGGCAGGGGATTTTACGATTACAGTCAAACTTCATAATTTATATCCAGTTATTGTATCGATGAACTGGTTTATTTACCAATCAATCATTAACAATCCATGAATTTCGATTTTACAGAAACGCAATTAATGATCCAAGAAACTGCGCGAAAATTTGCCAAAGATGAGCTTGCACCATCGGCAATTGAGCGTGATGAAAAAGAAGAGTTCCCTTACGAAGCCGTTAAAAAACTTGGTGAGCTTGGATTTATGGGAATGATGGTTCCAGAACAATATGGCGGAGCGGGGCTTGATACTATAAGTTACGTGCTTGGCATGGAAGAGGTATCGAAAGTTGATGCTTCATGTGGTGTAATTATGTCCGTTAACAATTCATTAGTATGTTATGGTTTGAACGAGTGGGGCACCGAAGACCAGAAGCAAAAATATCTTCTTCCATTAGCAACAGGCAAAAAACTTGGTGCGTTTGCACTATCTGAACCCGAGGCAGGAAGTGATGCATCGAACCAAAGGACAACAGCCGACCGCTCAGGAGAAGGATATATCCTCAATGGAACAAAGAATTTCATCACCAATGGAGCTAACGCAGATATTGTTCTTGTCATGGCAACAACGGATAAATCTAAAGGTCCTCACGGAATTAGTACTTTTATCGTTGAGAAAGGGACTCCGGGTTTCTCGTTAGCAAAGAAAGAAAAAAAACTCGGTATCAGAAGCTCGGATACGGTTTCACTAGCATTTCAAGATTGCAAGGTACCCTCAAGTAATCGAATTGGTGATGAGGGCTTCGGGTTTAAATTCGCAATGAAAACACTTGATGGTGGGCGAATTGGAATTGCCGCCCAAGCGCTTGGTATCGCGCAAGCATCGCTGGAAGCTTCCGTATCTTATTCCAAACAAAGAAAAGCATTTGGGAAATATATTGCCGAATTTCAGGCAATACAGTTTATGATAGCAGAAATGGCGACGAAGATTGATGCTGCTCGACTTCTCACACTCAAAGCAGCCGCATTAAAAGATGCGAATAAACCATTCGGTCAAATGTCGGCAATGGCAAAACTCTTTACATCAAAAATCGCTGTCGATGCTGCTTTAGATGCGATTCAGATTCACGGCGGTTACGGTTACATAAAAGAATATAATGTAGAGCGGTACCTCAGAGATGCCAAAATAACTGAAATATATGAAGGTACGTCGGAAGTGCAACGAATCGTTATTTCAAGACAATTATTGAAAGAATAGCTATTATTATTTCTTTTCAATCAATTTTAATATAAAACGATAAAATAAATAAATAAAACATCATCATTTTTTATGGTAAAATATATGAAAAATATTCTTCTACTTGCTATTGGGCTTGTAATAACAACAAATTTTGCCATGGCTCAATTCGAAAAAGAAAAAAGTTATATCGGTCCAAGCATTGGATTCTACTTTCATGGAACAACTCCCATTTTCGGCGCAAATTATGAATATGCCATGAAAACAGATGTAGGGGATGGTATTCTGGGTATCGGAGGGTTATTACGGTATTGGAGCTGGAGTGATGATATCGGGTCAGATTGGGGTTGGGATTACTCTGATTTCATGATAGGTGGTCAAGCGAATTACCACTTCAAAGTTGACGATGGAAAGTTCGATCCGTGGGGTGGCTTAACTTTGGCTTATGATGTTGGGTCTGTTAAGTATAAAGGACCTTCTGGACACTATTGGCCCAAACCTACATGGGGTGGATTTTTTGTTGGTTTAGATGGTGGCGCACGCTACTGGTTTTCTAATACTGTTGCAGGTACAGTCAGATTAAACTTTGGTTCTCTAAGCTATTCTGCAATAGATTTTGGAGTGGATTTCAAATTTTAAGAACTATTAATTCACATTTCGGGTTTAATCCATAGACCCTCAGATTATAAAGATGGTCTGGGGGTTTGTTATTTTAACTATATTCGATATTTTGGATATCTCTAAAATGTATGTTTTTTCCAGAGTTTTTACGTGAAATCAGGACTTAGCCGGTAGTCTTCAAGAAAAATACTAAAAAGAACTTGACAATTATCTTTTTTTTTGATATACTTTCACCAATATAATTAAACAACAAATATATAATTAACTATTGTTACATTTAATTTAGAGAGGATAACATGAAACATCTGTTATCAATTATGTTCGTAATAGTTGTAATCAGTTCAGTTGCGTTTTCACAAAATTTCGGTAAAACCGGCACTATCGAATTTGGCGGTCAAGCCGCATTTATGAGCACAACACCTGTGGTTGAAGGAGAAACTGGTGATGCTACAACTGTAATAATGTTTCAACCAAGTTTTGGGTATTTTGTAATGGATGGTCTTGAAGTTGGTGTTAATCCGTTGAGTATCACAAGTATGTCTCAAAATAGTAATACTCTCACCAATATTGGATTCTGGGCATTTGGTGCATACCATTTTACTGACATGGGAAGTACTTATCCATATCTACAAGCATTATTGGGTTATACTTCTGTGTCCGATGGTGATAATACAGCAAGCGGTTTATCTTACGGAGTCGGTGCTGGCGCAAAATTTGAGATCGCTGGTGGATTATTACTTGATGCTAATTTAAATTATCGTTTCTACACCTATAATCCAGATGGTGCAGATAAACGATGGGGCAATAATGTACTTACTATTGGTGTTGGTTTAAGCGGTTTCTTGAATTATTAATTACACTAACTTTTTATTTTAGTGGAAGGGAAGTTCTTCGGATTTTCCCTTCTTTTTATCGCTTAGCTTAATAAGGAAGCCTGTTAGGCTTACTTATTAATTTATCATTACTATGCCGGCATTTTTTTATCCCCTCTTTTCGTTCAAAGGAAAGAGGGTTTTTATTGAAATTTCGTGAATTTCACTGATTTTGACAAGTAAATCAGGATTTAGGTGATCGACTTCAAGAAAAAGACGAAAAATAACTTGACAAATACTTATTTTTTTATTATACTTTCACGTAAATTTTTTATGAATTTAAATACTTAACTAATTAACTAAATGTTAAACTTATTAGAGAGGTTTATATGAAAAAACTTGTTCTTGTGTTAGTTACCCTATTCTTGCTCGTTGGTATCGTGGTTGCTCAGGATGCAACCCCGAAGAATAAACAGGGTGATATGGGTATTATGTTTGGATTTAGCGGCTTAAGCATTTTAGGAGTCGACAACTATATGAGTGGAGTTGGAATAAAATATTTCATCCAGGATGATTTAGCATTAAGAGGCGGCTTTGGATTCGCTACGAAATCGATTCCCGATGTAGATGAAAATCCAATGGATTTCGGTCTCAATGCTGGCGTTCAGTATAACTTCACTTCAAGCGGACCTGTTGTGGGATTTTTCGGTGGGAGTTTATTCTTTAATTCCCATAAAGCACAAGGAATTGCGGATCCGACAAATACATTCGGTTTACTCGCTCTTTTTGGTGCCGAGTGGTTCCCTTGGAATAGTGTAAGTTTAGGTGCGGAATACGGATTAGGTTTTTCAAGCTCCTCTGTCAGTGGGGGCGATGCTACCACTGATATCAACCTAACTGCCGCTAATGAAGGAAGCTTCACAATAACATTCTACATCAAGTAAACAGTATTATCAACAAAGTATCTGTTGAAAGAAAGGCATCTTGGAAATGGGATGCCTTTTCTGTTTTCATATCACACTCTCACACCCCATTAAACAAATTAGAATATTTAACAAAAACGTTTTTATTTAGTATACTTTGAACGTTAAAAGAATTTAGAAATTTAAGACAATCGCAATTAGTCTTTCTCTCGCAGGAGAGCCGAAGACAAAAAAGGTGATAAAGCATTACTATTATTATCTATCACGGGTTTAGGGAATTTTGATTTCGGCGGTATACCCGTTCTCTAAACTCAATCTCCTTACGTTGCTGACAAATCGATAACCTCTATTACAAAGTTTGTTGGTGTTAGAATGAAATATTATATAAAAAATAAGATGGCATTACACGGCTGCTTTAATTTCCATTATGATAATACCAATCTCCAATCGGGATCATCGTCAACATTATTATCAGGAGACAGTACCAGAATATAAAATACTTTATTAAGCCGTTAAAACACCAGACTCCTGTCTGGTGATGGATAGGCAGTCCAGACGATGTGGTGTTGTGATTAAAGTGCTATACTGCATGTATGAGATTTAGAAAGAGCACAGATGCTGTATATAAAACAGAATACCA
>CAYGZC010000345.1:0-1823 GCA_964354225.1 uncultured Chlorobiaceae bacterium
GGATATGATTTCGTAATAAGATGCCGCAAGAAAACATAAGCTGAAATAAGAACAATCAGTAAAACGATCCCTACGCCTATGCTGATTTTTGTAAGTTTAGACATTGAAAAAATTCTTTTAAATAAAAATCCCGTCTCACGATAAATTCGTGAGACGGGATAATATACGTTTTTAACGTTTTTAGTGCAACGTATTAGAAGCGATATAATACCGTTGCAATTAAGGTATTGGTGTGGATTTTCTCGTTGGATACGATACTGAAATAGCCGGGATCGGCATTTACTTCATGGTTGATATCCCAAAATCCATACGCATAACCCAGATCCAGCTTAATTGAATTATCAATAAGCCAACCGAGCCCTGCGGTAACATATTTTTGTGCATTTGTTTTTGTATGGAATTTAAAGGGAGATGGTAGGTATGCAAATCCGGCACGAACCTGAAGATCGGTAGTTGGAATTGAATATTCAGCACCAACTCGAACATTCGTCGTGGGTTCCATATCGAGCTTGATAATAGTGTTTTCATCTAAAAGGTCGCTATACGTATTGCGAAATTCCATCTGTGTCCAATCGGTATAGTCGATATTACCGGAAAACAGTAAATCGTTGAATATCCACGAAAATCCTGCACTAAAGACATAAGGAGTTGTAAGATCAAACTCAGAATAGCCACCATCATTACTTACAAAATCACTATCAGGAAGATCATCATAGTAATTCAGGATATCAGACCAATCATCTCGTAAGGAGAAATAAGACGGAAATTTAATGCTAACTCCAAACCGCCCTTGGCGGTTTCTTGTTTCATATAGTAATCCCATCCGCCCCGTGAAGCCGCCGATATCTTCATTGATATTATATTTTCGGTTAATCTGATAAAATTTGTATAAATTATCTACATCGTTGCCCGTGTAGTCTCTATTGTAAGTGTAAGTTCCCGAAATAAAATTTAGTGAGACTCCGAGGTAGAAACCTTTTGCTGCTTCAAGAGCACCAGCAACAATCCAGTTATTCAAACCGCCATTCTCGAGAACCTTGGTATCAATATCAATACTGTCGGGATATTCAGCAAACGTAACTCCTTTTGGAGACGGATTAAATCCCTTAAGGGCAATCGCCGTTGTAAAATCGACTTGCCTTGCATATCCTAATGCAAACACCAAGCTTCCTTTCGCTACAGGAAAAGGATAAACAAGTCCAAAGCTGTTTAAATTTGTAGTGCTGTTTGTGAACTTTTCTTTGTTACCCAGGAAGTTATTTTCACTTCCGTATGAGAAGTGAGAAAGTCCCATAGAAAATTCGTTCGTTCGGATTTGAGCTAATCCCGCTGGATTCCAGTATATCGCTGAAAAATCATTTGCGATACCAGTATATGAAGTTCCAAGCCCTAAAGAGCGAGCACCAACACCGAGGCCCAAATAGGAAAGGCGGTATGCGTCTTCCTTAAATTGAGAAAGTCCAAATTGAACAAGAACAAGAAATAATATAGAGATGAGTATTACTCGAATTGTTGTTATCATATTCGTTAAATTCCTTTATAAGAATAATTGTAACTTATGGTCTTCTGCTGCGCGAATCGCCACTATTACTGTTACCGCCATCATTCCGTTTCGAACCGCTATTTGATGGTTGTTGTGGTGGTGGTGACGACTGACGCGGTTGAGGTGATGGTGGTGGTGTATAACTTGGAGCGTTACCACGATCGGTGCGTGGTGGTGTTTGATATGTTGGTGGAGGTGTATTCGTTCCTCGTTGTGAAGATTTCGCACCCGTATCTCTTCGCCGGCTATTCTGTGTCTGGCGGTCTCCTTGACTCGATGC
>CAYGZC010000346.1:0-3632 GCA_964354225.1 uncultured Chlorobiaceae bacterium
CAATCAACGAAGACCTCACAGTGCTTTGGGTTACCGACCACCGGCACCTGAAACAATACTACCTGTTCAGATGAACCAATTGGATCTGAACAAGGAATTAACTATTATTCCAATTGGTACATAAATTGGGGGCAGGTCACACACCCGTTACCTTATTCTATTAGGTATAGTAACTCCCTAATAATACAATGAATGTACAAAGGAATTCCGATATTGTCAAATCAAGTTGGGTGTTCCGAGTTGCCTCATAATAGGTAACATATAATATTCAAACACAGGTATCTCTTTCTACCAGCATCTTAACCTTGGAGATGAAAAATTACTCTAAACGATATTGATTTCGCTATTCTGCTCGGCTTCGGATCTGAGGGTTAGGGCGTTAACCCCCCGCTGGATACACTCTCAGATTTTAGCCACTGACTTAATGAATGAGTGGCAGAAGCAACTCAACCAAATCCCCTTCAAGAGTTGTCTTTGGACTTTCGATGATGCGTCCCATCTCCATACCGCGATAACTTACAATATAAGTCGGGACGTTTGTTATTCCGTATTCCTTCTTTATGCCGGGAGGAAGTTCCATCGTTCTATCAACTGCAATCAATGTAATATGGTCTTGTGGAAAACCGATAGCGTCCATTATTTTTAAGAAACGCGGCATCTCCCTTTTACTATCACTACACCATGTGCCGTATACAACGAGGATTCTAACACTATCCATCGTCATCTTCTTTAGCTGATCTATCTTCTCTTCATCCAACTGATAATTTGAATAAGTTGTATCGAACCAGGCAGCGTAGCTTGGCGCTTTAAAGATGGTGCTCGGTGTCCACCCGATTTCCATATGCTCGTTCGGTTTCACGGCAACTTTCTTCGTTGAAGAACAGCCAACAACAAATCCGACAATCATTACAACCATGATGAAATAATACATCCAAGATATGTTTTTCATAATATCCTTTCTTGAATTAGTTTATTTTTAATTTCTGGAAATAAATGTTATTAGTCAAGTCCACATTACCAATTGATGTTACGCATATCATGGTTTTGAGATTCTCAATAGCCCCGAACTTCAGTTCGGGGAATAAAAAAACAAAACCTCAAGGGTTTTAACCCCATAATTTATGGGCTAAAGCCCCAATATTGGTTGATCACCAAGAATATAATTTCGCGCACTGGAATATTTATATAGTTCTGCCTCTTTTACCAAACCTTCTTTTACTGGATTATAATGTACGTATTCCAATTTTGTTCTGAGCATCTCTGGATTTCTGATAACCTCATCATCAAAACGATTCATCCAGAATTTACGCTTTTGATTCAGATATCCTTTCGATTCTTGCTCAAACAATCTAATCAAATCAACCTGACGATCTTTTTCTAATGCTTCCATTATATCCCAAGCGCTATATTTTTTAATATCTCTCATGATATCGGAGATGGTTCCGAGATCAGCCTTCACTTCAATAATCCATTGGAGGTGGGAAGGCATAATGACATAACCGAGTATAATAAATTTGTGCTGATCTTGATAATGCTTGATATTGTGAATTAATATATCACAATATTTATCTTTCGCAAAAACCCGTGCGAATCTCACGGCTGTCGTCGTTATGAAAAAAGTCGTTTCCTCTTTAAGCAATCGTCTTCCGCGTCTTCCCATAATTCTCCTTCGGTCACGAAATGGTTCGTGACCGCCAGGAGAACGTCAGTTGCATCTTAATCACGATTGATATTCCCAATTTTATAAACAAGCCCCGGCATCTCACGATTAAAGAACGTAGAAAAAATTTTCGCGAGATCAATTAACCCTGCCAATTTGATCTCTTTTCTGAAACCCATCCGTTGCAAAGCATGGACAAAATCTTCTGTACAAACATTCCCTGCAGCGACTTTTGTAAACGGACAACCGCCAAGTCCTGCAATAGACGATTCATAATTCTGTACACCAATTTTCATCGCAGCATAAACATTCGCAAGCCCCATTCCGTACGTATTGTGAAAATGGCAAGCTGCTTCAATTGAGCTATCAAGCTTGAAGATTGCTCCGTACAATTTCTCAACTTGATCTGGAGTTGCATGTCCAGCAGTATCGGCGAGATTGATTTTCTTCAACCCAGCATCAATATATTTTTGAACAATACCGAGTACTCGCTCATGTGGTACAATTCCTTCGAATCCACAGCCAAACGCGGATTGAACTGAAACTTGTACTGGTTTTCCCATCTTAACAACTTGCTTCGCCATTGCAATAATCCGCTCGGTTGCTTCAGTGATACCCATTCCGGTGTTTTTCTTGCTGTGCGTCTCGCTTGCCGAAACACCCATGCAGTACATCTCGACGCCGCATTTCTCACCGCGCTCAAGTCCCTTCTCGTTCAGGACTAATCCAGAAAGAATTGTTTTGTTTGTTTTATTCTTTGTCAGTTCCGAAAAGAGCTTATCAGTGTCTGCCATCTGTGGGACTTTTTCAGGATGAACAAACGAGCCAATCTGGATTATGTCTACTCCCGAATCCATCAACCCATTTATCCATTTTATTTTTTGCTCGGTCGGGACGACTTGCTTTTCCATCTGCAAGCCATCTCGGAGACCGACTTCGTGAATTATGATTTTGTTCATGTTTTTTCCATTGATGAGAAAATATTCTATCGAAATTTACCCTCTCCTTGTTTCGATCCCGACAAGTCGGGACGAAACATCCCTCTCCCAAATTGGGAGAGGGATTACAGGGTGAGGGTATTATAGTTTTTCAGCTATTGCCTTTGCCATATCAAGCGTCTTGTTGTTTCCGCCCATATCGTACGTGCGGACTTTGCCTTCTTTAATAACAGCCGCTGTTGCATCTTCTAAGCGCTTACACTTTTCTTTTTCGCCAAGCCAATCCAACATCATCTTGGCTGCAAGAATTGTTGCAATTGGATTAACCTTGTATTGACCGGCATATTTTGGTGCGGAACCGTGTGTTGGTTCGAACACTGCTAATTTCTCTCCGATGTTGCCCGAGCATCCGAATCCTAATCCACCAACCATCTGGGCACATAAATCAGAAATAATATCGCCATAAAGATTAGGTGCAACAAGCACATCATAGTTGAACGGATTTTTCAATAGCCACATCGTCATGGCATCGATGTTGGCATCATCCATTTCAATTCCGGGATAATTCTTGGCAACTTCCTTTGCCGTCTCAAAGAACAAACCATCGGTTGCCCGAACTACATTTGCTTTATGAACAACCGTCACCTTCTTGCGTCCAAACTTTTTCGCAAAATCGAATGCAGCACGGACAATTCGCTCTGAACCTTTACGCGTGTTGATTTTGCACGAGATAGCGTATTGATCCCTGGAGTAATCTTTAAATGCGGTAAAAGGTTTTGATAATCTTAACAACGTTTCGGCTAACTCAGGTGGGACAGGAAAAAATTCTACACCCGCATAGAGATCCTCTGTGTTTTCCCTGAACACAACGAGATCGATATTCTCTCTGAAATTCAGTGGATTACCGGCATAACCTTTACACGGTCTTAGGCAGATGTAAAGATCGAAGAGTTGTCTCATCCGAACTATTGGTGATCGATAAACCAAACCTTTTCCTCTCAATTCCGGGACAAGCTCAGCTTCTGCCGCTTTCA
>CAYGZC010000347.1:0-3469 GCA_964354225.1 uncultured Chlorobiaceae bacterium
TGGAATGCAGATGGCAGGATATAAGTCGGTAGAGTTCAACGCGGATATTTTGCCAAGCGGGATTTACACTTATAGATTAACCGCGGGTACTTCCACTGATGTGAAGAAGATGATGATACTCAAGTAATATAGGAAGTGCGACTCACTTTCCCGCAAAGCGGGATGAGTCATACTTTGATCTGCCTGATAAAGAATAACCTCCGACTTCTTCAATGGCTTTTTTAAGTCAAGTTGGAAATAACATTTTTATGATGTATTTTTTTAATAGCTTAGGCAGCAATGAAAAAAACCTGTCTCCGGGATCCCACGTGATTCGCTGGCCCTCCCACGGCGATCACAACCCGGGGATGGGTTTTTTGTTGATTATTTTTACTTGATTGCTTCGATATAGATTTGTAAATTGAGCGGAGTAATTTTTTGGGTGAATTGAATGGAAAAATCTTTAGAGCTTGTCCGTCAGCTTGTGAACGATTTTCGTACGCACGAGAACGCGTACCTTTCGCCAACGTATCAGGAGTTGGAGGTGAGGCACGACTTCATCGATAAGTTCTTTATGGCGCTTGGCTGGGATGTGAACCACGAGCGGCAGAAGAATCCGTACGAACAGGAGGTTCACATGGAGAATCGCGTCAGGGCAGAAGGCACACAGCGCCGCGCCGATTATGCGTTCTTCATTGCCCCTAACTTCCGCGATGTAAAATTCTTCGTCGAGGCGAAGAAACCGGCGCACGACCTCGCCAATCCGAATTATTACTATCAAACCGTACGCTACGGATGGAACAAAACAACGCCAATTGCCATACTCACCGACTTTGAAGAGTTTCATATCCTCGACTGCCGCTACAAACCGGACATAAAAAATGCGCTCAACTACAAGATTGAAACATTCCATTACAGTCAATACACAGATGAGGAAATCTTCAAAAAGATTTTCTATCTTTTTGGTCGTGATGCGGTTGCAGGTGGATCGTTGGAAAAGTTTGCTGAATCACTTTCAAAACTGCGCGGCAAAGCAGGGAAGAAACGAATCGTTCGGGGAAGATACCAGCAGGTAGATGAAGCGTTCTTGGAGCTGCTCGATGGATACCGTGATAAACTTGCCCACGCATTCAAAAATAAGAATCCAAATCTTGACGGTGAGTCGCTAACCGAAGCAGTACAGCGCACACTCGACCGGCTTGTCTTTATCCGCTTCCTTGAAGACAAAGGGATTGAAGAACAATCAATCGTACATTTTCGACCCCATCCTAACCTTCCCCTTGGTAAGGGGAAGGAAACGTTGGCGTGGGACAAATTTTTCGTGTTGTGTCGAAGCATGGAGCCGAAGTATAACGGGCTTGTTTTCAAACAGCATCCGGTAATCGATAGCCCGACGTTTATAGCTCCCGATGATAAAATGTTCGGTGAAATATGCGGAGATATTTCCGATCCCACATCGCCGTACGACTTCAACACAATTCCCATCTCTATTCTCGGCAGTATCTACGAGCGGTTTCTCGGCAAGATAGTTACAACCACCGACAAGCGTGCGAAGGTTATCGAGAAACCGGAGGTGCGTAAAGCGGGCGGTGTGTATTACACGCCAGAATATATTGTGCGGTACATTGTGAATGAGACGGTTGGGAAGTTGCTGTTTCCTCAACCTCCCGAAGGTTTAGAACCTTCGGGAGGTTCTCTCACTCCTGCCGAGGTTGCCAAGCTCAAGATCATCGATATTGCCTGCGGCTCCGGCTCGTTCCTGCTTGAAGTGTACAGCCAGTTACTCGATTACCACACGCGGTACTACAACGAGTTTCCTGAGAAAGTGAAGAAAGGCGACACCGAGACGCGCGAAGGGAAGATAGTTCTCTCGCACAAGAAGCGGCAGGAGATTTTGGTGAACAATATTTACGGCGTTGATATTGATTTTCAGGCAACGGAGGTAACACAGCTTTCGCTTTATCTGAAACTGATGGAAGACGTAACGATGAACGACGCCTACCAGTTCAGCTTATTGAAGGAGCGGATGTTACCCGATTTGCGGCGAAACATTGTGTGCGGCAACTCGCTTATTGGTCGCGACATTTTGGACGGCAAACTCTTCGACGACGAAACCGAGCACACACTGAAACCGATGAACTTCGAGGATGCTTTTCCGGAGATTATGAATCCTTCGACGCGTTCAGGAGGTGGACCTATCCGCCGAAGTCCCGAAAGCATTCGGGACGAAGGCGGATTCGATGTGGTTGTGGGAAATCCACCGTATGTGGTCGTTAAGGGAGGAAGATATACTGGGTTTGAAGAATCAAAACCTGTTATTGATTATTATAAAAGTAAATTCCGATACCTTCAACAACAGATTAACATATATGTAGCATTTTTGGAGATAAGTTATCGCATTCTTAGACCAAATGGAATGTGCGGTATGATCATTCCAAATACGTTACTTACCAATGATTATTGTGAAGGAATCAGGCAATACTTTTTAGATAATTCAATAATAATGATTCTCAATAACGAGGGGCAAGTATTTGAGGGCGCGGTTGTAGAGGGTCTAATATTTGTTTACCAGAAATCTAAGTCAAGGAATAGTCAAATCCTTACAAAATTTTCAAATAGGATAAATTCAATCAACCAAGACATATTTAATAAATTATATCGAAAGAGATTTCTAATTCACCTAAACTATGATACCACAAAAATGCTAGATAAAATACTTCTCCATGCTAAGAAACTTAATGAATTATGCGAGGTATGGCGAGGTCTTACCACTGGAAATGATAAAGAATTCCTCAGTAAAAGAGCGATAAATAAAAAATATAAAAGGATAATTCAAGGTAGACAAGTTAATCGTTACTTCCTTGAAGATGCAGAATTATTTGTTAATTATGAACCGACATTGCTTGACAGAGCGAGACCATCAAGAATTTATGAAGTGAAAGAAAAGTTAATAAGTAAATTTGTGGGAACGGATTTAGAGTTCGCATTCGATAATCAAGGTTTATATGTAATTAATACTGCGTGTGTTGTATTTCCTTTGACAAATACCTCAGAAGAACTTAAGTATATTCTTGGGATATTAAATTCTAAGCTCTTAAATTATTATTTCAAAAACGTTTTCACAGATTATAGAGATGCATTTCCAATAATAAAATCTGGACATCTGGAGCAACTTCCCATCCGCACAATCAACTTTGAAGATGCGGAAGACAAAGCCCGTCATGATCACATCGTCTCGCTCGTCGAGCAAATGCTTGCCGCAAAAGCAAAGCACGCCGCTGCCACAACCGAGTCGGAGAAGAACCGCTTAGACATCCAGATCGAAGCCCTCGACCGCCAGATCGATAATGCGGTGTATGAGTTGTATGGACTCACAGAAGAGGAAATCAAAATTGTGGAGGGGGAGATATAAATCAAGTTTGGCAAGAGAAAAAACAAGTTAGAAAAATCATAATCGATATGGAATCTTCAAATGAATAATTTATTTATC
>CAYGZC010000348.1:0-7650 GCA_964354225.1 uncultured Chlorobiaceae bacterium
TGAAGAATTTCATATTCTCGATTGCCGGTACAAACCCGATATTGATAATGCACTGAATCGCAAGCTGGAGTATTTCCATTATTCCGAATATGCAGACGAAGAGAAGTTCAAGAAAATATTCTATCTCTTTGGCCGTGAAGCCGTTGCCGGTGGTTCATTAGAGAAATATGTCGCCGCTCTTCCCAAGCCCCGTGGTAAAGCTAAACAACGCGGATTGTTCAAAGGCGGATACCAACCGGTTGACGAAGCATTCCTTGAAGACTTAGATACGTACCGCGAAACGCTTGCCAAAGCGTTCAAGAAAGAAAATCCCGACCTCGGAAGCGAAGAACTGACAGAAGCTGTGCAGAGGACAATCGACCGGCTTGTGTTTATACGCTTTCTGGAAGACAAGCAGATTGAAGACCCGCAGATGATGAATTATATCGGGTCAGGTTCTGCCTGGAAAAAGTTCTCAGCACACTGCCGCGCATTGGAGCCGAAGTATAATGGTCTTGTGTTCAAGAAGCACCGCATATTAGACGACACAGGTTTTGTTCCGCCGGATGACAATACATTTGCGGATATTTGCGACGAACTTGCCGACCCGTCTTCGCCGTATGACTTCGATAAAATTCCGATCTCGATTCTTGGATCTATTTATGAACGCTTTCTTGGCAAAGTAGTTCACGCAACCGCAAAACAAGTAAGGGTTGAGCCAAAACCCGAAGTACGAAAAGCGGGCGGCGTCTATTACACGCCGCAGTATATTGTGCGGTACATTGTGAATGAGACGGTAGGGAAGTTGCTGTTTCCTCAACCTCCCGAAGGTTTAGAACCTTCGGGAGGTTCTCTCACCCCCGCCGAGGTTGCAAAGCTCAAGATCATCGATATTGCCTGCGGCTCCGGTTCGTTCCTGATTGAAGTGTACAGCGAGTTGCTGGAGTACCACGAGCGGTATTATGCAGCGCACCCGGAAGCGGCAAAGAAGGGAGACCTTTCTACACGGGATGGAAAGCAAGTGCTCTCGCTGAAAAAGCGGCAAGAGATTTTGGTGAACAATATTTACGGTGTGGATATCGACTTTCAGGCAACGGAAGTGACACAGCTTTCTTTGTATTTGAAACTGTTGGAAGATGCTACGCTGAACGATGCTCTGCAGTTCTCGCTGCTAAAGGAAAAACTGCTTCCAGACTTGAAGAACAATATTGTGTGTGGTAACTCGCTGATCGGGACAGATATAAACACGGGACAGTTGTTCGAGAACAAGGAACTGCATAACCTCAAACCGATGAACTTTGAAGATGCGTTCCCCTCTGTAATGAAACATGGTGGATTCGATGCGGTTGTAGGGAATCCGCCGTATGTTAGGCAAGAGGGTTTAGGTGAACAGAAGAAATATTTTGAAAGAACATATAAGGTATATCAAGGGGCGGCCGATCTCTATGCTTATTTTATTGAGAAGGGAATTGAACTACTTCGGCCAAATGCCTTGTTTGGTTATATAATCCCCAATAAGTGGATGAGAACTGCATATGGTGAACCTTTACGAAAATGGATAAAGACTTTTCACATCAGCTCAATTATTGATTTTGGTGATCTACAAATATTCAAAGGGGCGACAACATATCCATGTATCTTATTAGTATGCAAGTCTGCTGCTCAAGATTTAATTAGAATCACAACGGTAGAGAATCTGGAATTTTCCGATTTATGCGAATATCAACAAAAACACTTCTTTGAATTGAGTGTGAACGGATTAAATGATTCAGCTTGGCAACTAGATCACAATAGAGTATCACAAGTACTTTTTCACATGAAGGAAAAATCCGTTTCTCTGGAGGAATATGTTGGTGGACGTATTTGCAGGGGAGTTCTTTCTGGTTATGATAATGCCTTTGTTATTGATGAGACAACTAGGAATAAATTGACCCGAAAAGATAAACGAAGTCATGAAATCATAAAGCCTTATTTGATGGGAAGGGATGTCGGCAGGTATTCTCCGCTTGGAAAAGGACGTTATCTTATTTTCACGAGACACGGGATAGATATTGAGAACTACCCAGCGGTAAAAGCACATTTAATGGATTATCAAGGACAATTGGCACCTAAGCCTAGAACATACAAGGGCGAGTGGAAAGGAAGAAAGTCCGGATCATATCGCTGGTTTGAGATTCAAGATTCAGTAGACTACTTTAGGGAGTTAGAAAAACCAAAGATTATCTATTTGAAATTTCAGGTCAAACCTGCGTTCACACTTGACGTAACAGGTTTTTATCCAAACAGTGCTGTTTGGGCAATTCCGATAGATGATAAGTACTTACTAGGATTATTGAACTCCGCTATTGGTTGGTTTCTAATCTCGAAATATTGCACCCGTATTCAAGGCGGATACCAATTAATCTGGGAGTATTTTAAGCAACTACCCATCCGCACGATTGATTTTACAAACGAAGTGGAGAAAGCAAATCACGATCAGATTGTGAATCTGGTAGAGCAAATGTTGAAAGCGAAGGAAGAGCTTGCAGCGGCAAAATTAGACTCGGATGTTCAACGGCTTGAACTCCGCTGCGCTACGCTTGATCGCCAGATAGATGAGGCGGTGTACGAGCTGTATGGATTGACAGAAGAAGAAATAAAGATTGTGGAGGGAAAATGATGCTGAAGCATATATCATTTTTAATCTTTGTCAGTTGGCTGAAGCCAACTGCAATAAATATATTAGAGAATCATTAGTATGAATCTATTGCAGTTAAATTCATTGAGCTGATTAAAAAGAAAGAGAGATAAATCTATTGCAGTTCAATTTATTGAACTGAAAAAAGAGAATAAAAAGCATTTGGCTTTAGCCACATAGAATAATGATGCTAAAGCATTTGGCTTTTCTGAATCTTAGTCAGTTGACTAAAATCAACTGCAATAAATAAAGAAAGAAATTCAAAATATTATTTAGAAGAATTTATTGCAGTACAATTTATTGAGATGGTTAAAAAGCATGAGAGTAAATATTTATTGCAGATTATAAATCAAGTGAGTTAAATCTATTGCAGTTAAATTCAGTGAGCTGATTAAAAAGAAAGAGAGATAAATCTATTGCAGTTCAATTCATTGAACTGATAAAAGAAAAGAAAAAGCATTTGGCTTTAGCCACATAGAATAATGATGCTAAAGCATATTATATTCTTCTTTTTCAGTTTGCTAAAGCAAACTGCAATAAAACAATGAAAGGGAAACTCTATGAGCTGGGTAAGGGTCTGGATTCATTTAGTATTTTCTACAAAGAATCGGGAGACATTTCTTGATTCAAAAGAAAAAAGAAAATAAGTATTTCAGCACATCAAACAAAATGCTGAAGAAAAAGGCATTTGGCTGGATTGTATAAATGGCTATCAAGATCATACACACTGTTTAATCTCACTCAATAAAGATCAAACCATCAGTAAAGCAGCACAACTCATAAAGGGAGAATCATCATTTTGGATAAATCAGAACAAAATCATTGCGCATAAGTTTATTTGGCAAGACGATTATTGGGCTGTCAGCGTAAGTGAAAGTCATCTGCAAGAAGTGAGGGAGTACATTTATCAACAGGAAGAACATCATTCTAAGAAGACTTTTGTGGAAGAGGTAAATGAGTTTATGGAGAAATATGGGTGGGCGTTAATAAAAGAAAATAACTAACGATCTTCAGCAATGTCGCTGTTAACAAGAACATTGCGAAGAACCGCCCAGACATCCTGATCTCAGACCGGCAATAGATGAAGCGGTGTATGAGTCGGGAGTTTATCCCGCCGACCTGTCCGCTGTCTTCTTGGCGGAAGGCGGGAGGTTGACGCCCGCCCAAAGATAAAGCATGGCGGGTAAAGAGGAGGAGATAGCCATCGTGGAAGGGCGGTAGTTGCGTATCAAGGATCGCTAAGCAGGAAAATCTCATTAAATGTATGTATCTATCCCCTTGGGATTTGAATGTAAAAGAGTTATTAAGTATTTTACAGTAGGATGTTATACCGACAGTATGAAAGAAAAGAGTGTTATATTGAAACCATATATTAATAGTTAGCTGGCGGTGGACAATTCACGCGCACTAACATGGTAGATACCATAAGCGTACACTTGAGCGCGATGACAGCGCATCGCCTCCAATGACAAGACGACTGATCGACCAGCGCGCAGTGCGCATTCCGCAGATGTCTGGTCTGCTACCGTGCCTGTACATTCCTGTTGCCGCGAGAGACATCGGGGCTGTAAGGACATATGTTGGGCGCATCGTCGGGGAACTCTCACCAGGGCATCCAGGGAGAGCGTTCTTGGTCGAGTCACACGAGCCTGATCCACCAGATAACCGCCTAGCAATCTGGTGTCATCCGCGTGCCGGTGTGCTGCACAGTCCCAGGCAGGTGTGGGTACATGTCGACTACACTGCCTATCGACGTGCATACGGCCGGGCTTTTCCGGATGCTGATCTAGACCGATGCGTCTTGGACCACATCATGAACCGCCGTGTCGCTCGCTTAAAGGGCTTCTTATTCCTGCGCGTTGTTCCGATTTCACGAGCCGCGAACTCCAGCCACGGCGGCCTATCCGAGGGATGGGCAGTAGCGCACAACAGTTCACAGGCAATGAAAGAGAAGAATCGCATCTCTCAGGCGGCGGTGCAGTACGCCGATCTGGCTGACATAGTGAAGATGCTTGATTTGGAAGGTGGCGGCTCGTTCATGAGTATTGTGAACGACGCACAGGCACTCGTCGATGTGCCTGACGGCGCATGATTAATCGGCATTCGTGCGAAGGATCGGCCTAGCACCGCCACCTAAATAACACGCCGAACTAAGCAGGAAAATCTCACTAAATGTAGGTATCTATCCCATTGGGATTTGAATGTAAAAGAGTTATTAAATATTTTACGGTAGGATGTTATACCGACAGTATGAAAGAAAAGTGTGTAATATTGAAACCATATATTAATAGTTGGCGAACATGAAAGAACGAGAATGAACGAGTGGCTCCCATTCTTTGTGCCGCATTTCCCTTCAGAAACTGAAGCCACGGCGTTTGTAGACGAATGCGAGTCCATCAATCCCGACTACCGTCCTCCAGAACAACTTGACGATTCAACGCCTAAGATCATGATGCACCAGACCGTTCGTCTGATCTCCTTGGCCGATAAGGTTCCAATGCTTGCATACGGGCAGCCCCTCTCTCTGTTCTTCATGATCGTCTGTGCAGAATGCGTCACGAAGCTCTTCGAACACCACGATTTCGAACGCAATCCGAAATCCAAGGAATTCGTCCGGAAGTTCTTCAACGAACATGTCTCGCCCGATGATCGGCAGAAACTGATTTCATCTTTCTCTTGGGTTCCCTACTCCCCAGTTACTCTGACTGAAATAGCTGATCTCCTCTACGATATCCGCTGTGATGTGGTTCACGAAGGCAGGTACTGGGAGTTCTCATTCCCCGACGGAACACACGGCAAATCACGTCTTAACATTCACCCCAAACACCGCAAAGGAGAAAAGGCAGTGACAGTGACAGTCTCGCTCAAAGAGATCAGAGACATCGTGGTGCGGGGATGTGTCACGGCGGTAAGGAAAGCACTTAAGAATTGCCAACCACGCCATACAGCGTACGCGGCTACCCCGCGCCGCTGATGGCGGGCGTTAGGTGCAATTGCAATTTATTTTATTATAGGAGTCAGATAATGAATGAAATGAAAATATCCGAGCCATAATTTTTTGGATTCAAGGATTGCTCTAAATGTTGTTGTAATGATTATCCTGTGATCATGAAAATTATTGTTCAATTTATTATCTTTATAAAAAATTAGAAAGGAATACATTATGAAATCAAAATCATCTGGCATTAAAATAACTTGGTTTGGTCATGCAGCATTTTTAATAGAATCACCAAAAGGAAAAAGAATATTAATCGATCCTTGGCTTGATAATCCAAAAGCACCGGAGGGAGCAAAGGAAATTACCAATGTCGATCTTATTCTTATTACGCATGGACATTCAGACCACATCGGTAACACGATTGAGATCGCAAAACGAACCGGTGCAAAAGTTATTTCCATATTCGAAGTATATCTTCATATCGAAGCCCAGGGAGTAACCAATGCGCAGGGAATGAATAAAGGCGGGACGATTGATATAGATGGCATCAAAGTTACAATGGTGGATGCTAAACATAGCTCGGGGATAGATTTAGATGGGAAAGTTATAAATGGAGGTAACGCCGCCGGGTATGTCATCGAAATTGAAAATAATTTCAAGATATACCATGCAGGTGATACCGCACTGTTTGGCGATATGAAAATCATTGGTGAATTTTATAAACCGGATGTAGCGCTGCTTCCTATCGGTGGACTTTATACGATGGGACCCAGCGAAGCTGCCTATGCCTGTAAACTACTAAAACCAAAATACATCATTGGTATGCATTATGGAACATTTCCGATTCTAACGGGTTCACCTGAAGAGTTGAAGGAGCTGCTACCGAATGATATGAAGAATCGAGTAATTAAATTGGAACCGGGTAAAGAAATCACACTATAACTTATTATCGTTTCTAACAAAGCTTGAACAAAATTTATGAATGGAGTTTTATGAAAATCGCTAAATTAATATTCGCTTCAACGTTGTTATTCATACTTGCATCATATTCTCAACCGCTTCAATATCCGAGTACCAAGAAGATCAGTCACGTCGATACTTATTTTGGCATTAAAGTAGCTGACCCTTACCGATGGCTTGAGAATGATACATCGAAAGATGTTTATGATTGGGTTCAAGAACAAAATAAAGTCACGTTCGGATATTTAGAGAAAATTCCATTCCGTCAACAAATCAAAGATCGACTCACTCAACTGTGGAATTACCCGAAATATTCAGCACCATTCCGCGAGGGAAAGAATTATTTCTTTTCTAAAAACGACGGGTTGCAAAATCAGAATGTTCTTTATATACAGAAAAGTTTAGATGCGGAACCCGAAGTGTTTCTTGATCCTAACAAATTCTCAACTGATGGCACTGTTGCCCTCGCAGGGATTTCATTTTCATCCGACGGTAAATATTGTGCATACAGTATCTCGCGCAGTGGCTCCGATTGGAGAGAAATATATATCGTTAATGTTGAAACGAGACAAAAACTTGAAGATAAAATAGAATGGGTGAAGTTCTCTGGTGCATCTTGGTATCAAAATGGTCTCTACTACAGCAGATACGAGGCACCGCCAGATACATTAAAAGCGTCGACAACAAAAAATGAATTCCAAAAGGTTTATTACCATACACTCGGAACAACACAAGATCAAGATATACTTATCTACGAGGACAGGGAACATCCGATGCGGTTTCACGACATTGGTGTAACTGATGATGAACGTTTTATTTTCCTATCTACTTCCGAATCTGGATCGAAAGGAAACACTTTATACTTCCGTGATACCCAAAATGAACAAAAAGATTTTATTCCGATAGCAATATCTTTCGATGATAAAATCTATGCCGTCGACAATATCGGTGAGAAGCTAATAATAGTCACCGATAGAAATGCGCCCAATAGTCGGATAATATTAGTGGATTCAAAAAATCCGGAAGAAAAGAACTGGAAAGAATTGATTCCAGAAAAACCGGAAGTGCTGAGCAGTATTTCATCTGTTGGAGGAAA
>CAYGZC010000349.1:0-12348 GCA_964354225.1 uncultured Chlorobiaceae bacterium
TCACTCTCGACCCATATTTTTCCACCGTGGGCTTCAACAACTTCCCTGCAAATCCAAAGCCCAAGACCAGCACCTTTGATATCTCTTGCCTCTCCGGTATCAACCCTTGAAAATTTTTGAAAGAGTTTCCCGATTTGATCCTGAGGAATTCCCATTCCCTGATCTAAAACTGAAACGATTAGCTGATCAGGAGATAAATCATCGACATTGATAGTTACTTTTCCACCACGTGGAGAATATTTGACAGCATTGCTTACTAAGTTTTGTACCACCTGCCGTAGTTTTGTTTGATCACCTTTAATAAAAGCGACATTCGGATCAATCTTATACTCAAGCTGATGTCTGCTCGAATATCTAACCATTGAAATCGCATCTTGAACCAACCGCTCGATATTAACGATCTTGAAGAAGTAGTTCAGCTGACCGGATTCAATTTTTGTAATCGAAAGTGTATCTTCGGCAAGCTGATTCAAGCGGTTTGCCTGGTCTACGATAATCTGTAAATATTCTTTCACTCGCTGCATATTTTGAATTGCTTCGTTCTTTAATAATGCCTTACCTGCCAGAATGATGCTGGATAGTGGAGAGCGGAAATCATGAGAAACGATACCGAGAAATTCCGATTTCATTTTATCAAGCTCGGTAAGCTTCATGTTTGCTTTCCGAATCTCATCATACAATTTCGCATTCTTTATTGCTATCCCCAATTGATCGGAGAGTGTTCCTAACACAATTGCATCCGTATCATCAAAAGCATGAAGCTTCGTATCTTCAATGTTCAATAATCCGGCAACTTCATTGTCTATCATGATTGGTATGGCAAGCTCCGATCTTGTATTATGATATTCATAGGCGTGATACCTTGGGTCCTGCAGTACATCATTACAGAGAGCTTTCTGTTTATGTTGAACAACCCATCCGACAATTCCCTTTTCAACATTTTGACGATAACCATGTGGGAGGAAATCAATGAAATTCCCTGAATGTGCGACAAGCTCAACTTCAGATTTGTCATCTGATACAAGAAAAACCGTTACATCAAAATAATTAAAAGTTTTTTGGATGGTGGCTGCCGCCGCGCTTAAAAGTTGGTCCAGCTGCAGCATTGAAGTCAATTGACTCGAAATTTTGTTGATCAATTCTATCTGAGCGATACGTTTTTGGGCGTCTTCGAAAATCGATGCGTCTTTCAGTGAGGTGGCAATGTAAAGACTAATTAACTGTGCAATCGCAGCATCCTCTTCAGAATAGAATCCTTTCTTGATGGCACCAAAATACAACGAACCGATTACCTCGTTACCAGTGCGCATGGGAACAATAACGAGCGATTGAATCCCGAGGTCTTGAATTTTCCCCTCAATTGCATGGCTGAAGTTAGGTGTCGATCCAATTTCGCCAATGAAGGACGCCTGGTTTTTAATAACCCAGCCGGGCATACCTTCATCGATACTAAAATGTTTATGGTTCAGATCACTCGCATCTGCGATGGGTGAAAGAGAGTTGATAACATAGTGGTTTTTCGCCCGATTAAGCAAACTTGCAAAACATACCTCATAATTAAGAAGCCATTTTGCTTCAGAGCGAAGAATATTTAATATTTCATCGCGCTTGCGGGTATTATCGATTTGTGATGTAATCTCATGCAAGGTGTTCAGCTTCTTTAGAATTCCAGATCCCTCAACAACACGCCCTTGTACCTTTGCTTTTACAGCATCTGAATGTTTATCTCCCTTACCGGGTAGTTCTGTCTTATTATTCAAGTTTTCCTCGTTTGGTTGTGAATACTGTTTTGATTAGTAACAACCTCACCAACAATAAAAGGTGCCTCATTCTCCTCACGTAATATGTCCGTGATTCTATCTACCCCACGTCCGGATGCTATAATCACAAGACCCACACCCAAATTAAAAACCTTTCGCATTTCATCTTCCGGAATATTACCGGTTTTTTGTATTAAAGTAAATATTGGAGGACGTTTCCAGCCTACCCAATCGATTTTTAGATTTGATCCCTTCGGGATCACCCTTTTCGTATTTCCGACAATACCTCCCCCAGTTATATGTGCAAAGGCATGTACATCTGGATAAGAAGAAATTAACGAGATCGCTTTCAAGTAAGAACGATGAACTAAGAGCAAAGCATCTCCAAGCCTCATCCCCAAATCGTCTATAAAATCATCTATCTCAAAACGTTCGAAAAGTACCTGTCGGGCGAGCGAATATCCATTTGTATGCAGTCCGGTTGATGGTAAACCGATCAGCACATCCCCCGTTTTAACTTTCTTTCCGTCAAAAATCTTATTTTTCTCGGCAACACCAACAATCATACCAGCAAGATCATATTCATTTTCACGATATAATCCCGGCATTTCGGCTGTTTCGCCGCCCACCAACGAACAACCATTTTCTTTACATCCTTTAACCATGCCGTCTAATACGCTCTCAGCAACTTGAGGTTGCAATTTGCTGGTGGCAAAATAGTCTAAAAAAAACAGCGGCTGTGCTCCGCATACTGCGATATCGTTAACACAATGATTAACTAAGTCTTGCCCGATGGTCTCGTGTTTTTCCATCAGGAAAGCAATTTTCAATTTCGTCCCAACTCCATCAACACTGGAAACGAGTATCGGCTCTTGAATTTTGGCAAACTTTCCATTATAAAAAGCACCAAAGGCACCTATATCACCTAACACAGATTTGCTGAAGGTTGTTTTTACCTTCTCTTTAATACGATTGACAAATTCATCGCCCGCTTCAATACTAACTCCTGATTGCGCATATCTTTTGGGCACTTTTATCCTTGTTAAAATTCAAAATAAACTCGCTAAATATAATGATTTTTTAAAATGAAATGCAAGGTCAGTGATATTTCCGACATAATACCTTGCAAGAATCACTAAATTTGAGTACATTTTATGAAATTTTCTTATAGCATCATGAAAAAAATAAACTTTTTAGGTACATCGACCGAGCTTAATGTAGGGAAAATCCTTTGCCTCGGAAAAAATTATGCAGAACATGCCAAAGAAATGATATCGGATGTTCCGACAGTTCCGATAGTTTTTATGAAACCATCCACTGCTATTATTAGTGGCAATGATAAAATAATAATTCCAAAAATATCAATAGAAGTTCATCACGAGGTAGAACTTGTTGTTGTTGTTGGAAAGGATGCAAAGAATATACCTGCAAAAAACGCATACAATTATATTGCCGGTTATGCTGTTGGATTAGATATGACTTTACGCGACGTCCAATCTGATGCCAAGAAGAAAGGAAACCCTTGGACAGTTGCCAAGGGCTTTGATACATCAGCGCCGATATCTGAGGTGATCCCAAAAGCCCAAATCAAGAATCCACATGATCTGACAATTACATGTCGAGTGAATGGCGCTCTTCGACAAAAAAGCTCTACGGGAAAAATGATTTTTTCAATTGATAAAATCATTGAATACATATCGTCAATTTTTACACTTGAAGAGGGTGATTTAATTTTCACAGGTACCCCAGAGGGTGTCGGTCAAGTTAAAGCGGGAGATATTATTGAAGCTGAGCTTGAGGGTTACATAAAAATATCTCATCAAGTTATCGCCGCTTAATGCAAATGAAAATATCACAAATAATTTTTCTGATAACAATATTTTTTCTTGTGCTGATCAATATTTCTTTCCTCAATGCACCGGCACGAGAAAGGAATATAACCGTTGGTGAATGTACTCCCGATAAATTTCACCCTGTGAATTTTGATACTATCCGAACTGATCTTAATCAATACACTTGGCCCACCGACGCAAGTGTAAAAATAACTTCTTCCTTCGCAGAATACCGCTCAACTCATTTCCATGGCGGAATCGACATTAGTACGAATGGGCAAACCGGTTATAAAGTTTTTGCTGTTCAGGATGGATATGTTTATCGGATTCGGATAACACCTAACGGTTATGGAAAAATGTTGTTCGTTAAGCACCTCGACGGCTATGCGAGTACTTATGCCCACCTCCAAACGTTTAACGATTTAATCAATAAGGCAGCACGAGATGAGCAATACCGCAAAGGAACATATTCGATTGATCTCTTATTAGATTCTTCACGAATTCCGGTTAAGAAAGGTGATGTTATTGCCTTTACGGGTGAAACCGGATTTGGTCCACCACATCTCCACTTTGAATTGCGTGACGAGAATCTAAATCCAGTGAATCCATTACTCAGTCAGAACTTTGCAATCACCGATAATATTCCCCCAAAGATAAGAAGAGTGATGATTGAGCCGCTCACCAACAATTCTACGGTCGATAACAGTTCCACACCAAGATATTTCAGTCGATTTCCGCGCAATAGACAAGCTCTATTAATCCCACAACCGATTCGTGTTCATGGACAAATCGGATTTGCCGTAGATGCAGATGATAAAAATGATGGTACCTGGAGTGAGACAGGAATTCACCGAATGGATTTATATCTCGATGATAGTCTTGCTTTCTCAATGGAATTAAATCGGGTTCCCGCAGAAGAAACGAAAGAAATCCTTCTGCATTATGATCTAGAGTCAATATTGGAAGGCAAAGGAAAATTTCAAAAACTTTTCATCGATAAAGGTAATTCCCTGCCTTTCTACAATCACGAACCCGAAGGTACCGGCATTATCAATACAGAGCAACTCGCTGAGGGTAAGCACAGCTACAAAATCGTTTGCATGGATATCCAGGGCAACAGTACTGAGCTTAATGGAACAATGATTGCAAATCATAAACCTGTATTCCAAATTGCAAGTTATGACGATACAGAAATAATATTAACTGGCGATCACATTGAATCGACAGTAAAATTTCTCGTGTTCGGCAAGCGTGCTTTCCAGCCAAATTGGACACAGCATACGTTGACAAGAGGCAGATTCGAATTCGATGAAAAAGAAATCAAGCTTCCCGTAAATACAAAACCTTATGATGTAATTAAAATTATTGCCGAAACAAAATCAGGTTCAGAATCTTCGCCGCTGTATCATTTCACTAAAAAACAATTTGGTCCTGCCCGCGATATACACATCAAAACAGACGTGCTGACAGATTATGTATCTTTTTCAGTTACAACACCAGGAGTTTTTACTGAAATCCCTGAGTTGATAGTTCAGGAAGGATCATCCTCACAATCAGTAATACTTCACGCGTATGATATCTCGAAATATATCGGTGCATATTTCCCTCTAAGCTCGTATAACGGTAAGCGAATTGCAACATTAAACGCAGAAGTCAATGGGAAACCGGTAAGCAGTACGAACGAATTTATTGTATATCCTATATCGCCAAATGAATCTGGGAATTTCACAATCGATGACGGCAGATTGATAATCTCTTATGATTCTGGTGCGGTGTATAAACCATTATACTTGCAGATAATGAGTGATAATAATAGTCACTCAATTAGGTACACTTTAGAGCCACAGGATGTTTTATTGGATAGGGGAATTAAATTTTCTATACCGATAGGGAAATTATTCAAAGAAAATCATTGGGGATTATACTATCGTGGCAGAGCCGGTTGGATTTTCCAAACCTCAACTGCCGACGAGCAGACCAATACATTCTCGGTGGTTTTAGACCGCATGCTTGGTGAGCTTTCGTTGTTTCGCGACGATGTGCCTCCTACAATCGGAAGGTTACGCGCTCATTCTCGGAGCGGTAAAGTCTTCATCAATTTCCGTTATTATGATAATCTCTCCGGTGTTGACACAGACGAAATAAAACTATACATTGATGATAAGCTTGTAATTCCTGAAATTGATGGAGAACACCATCGGGCATGGTACGAGGGTGAAGAAAAGTTGGACCCCGGCAAGCATTCGCTGAAAATTATATTAAAGGATAAAGCAAAAAACGAAACATCCCTCTTTCGTACAATTACCGTCCGTTGATAGTATTAGTCTGACGCAGACCGATTCTGCGATCTGAATCATTAATCCTGAATCATCATTTATGTCCGAATTACCAAAAGCATATAATCCAAAAGAAGCCGAAGAAAAATGGTACCCATTCTGGGAAGAGCACGGATTTTTTCATGCAAATGTAAATACCGACAAAAAGCCGTATACCATTGTCATTCCACCGCCAAACATTACCGGCATCCTGACGATGGGACATGTTTTGAATAACACGATTCAAGATGTATTCATTCGCTGGAAACGGATGCAGGGTTTTGAAAGTTTATGGATGCCCGGTACTGATCACGCCGGAATTGCAACACAAAACGTCGTGGAAAAATCTTTAGTAAAGGAAGGGAAAACACGTCACGATCTTGGACGTGAGGAATTTCTAAAACTTGTATGGAAATGGAAAGAACAGTACGGCGGCACGATCATTAAACAATTAAAGAAACTTGGCACCTCTTGCGATTGGGAACGGGAACGGTTCACGATGGATGAGGGGCTTTCGAATGCGGTGCAAGAAATATTTATCCGACTTTACAACAAAGGGTTGATTTACCGCGGTAAATATATCATCAATTGGTGCCCAAAAGATCATACCGCTATCAGTGATGATGAAGTCAATTTTACCGAACAACACGATCATCTGTGGTATATAAAATATCCGATTAAAGATTTGAACGAATACGCGATCGTTGCAACAACACGTCCCGAAACGATGTTAGGTGATACGGCGGTTGCAGTTAATCCTAAAGATGAACGATACAAACATTTAGTTGGCCGGACTATCATTCTTCCACTTGCAAATAGGGAAATCCCGATCATTACAGATGAAATAATCGATATAGGTTTCGGAACCGGAATGGTGAAAGTTACACCTGCTCACGATCCGAACGACTATTGGATAAGTGAACGCCACAATGCAGGCATCGGACAGCGCCATTATATGACACCTATTAACATTTTTGATATTTCAGCTAAGACAAATGAGAATGTTCCTAAGAAATACCAGGCGTTGGATCGCTTTGAGGCACGGAAACAAGTTATGAGAGATTTGGAAGCATTACAACTTTTAGTGAAAACCGAACCATACACACATAACGTAGGTAGGTGCTACCGTTGTGATACGATCATCGAGCCGTATCTGTCAGATCAGTGGTTCGTAAAAATGAAACCGCTTGCCGAACAAGCATTGAAAGTTGTATTAAACAGCAACATCAAGTTCTATCCGGACAGGTGGATAAAAGTATACGAACATTGGATGACAAACATCCGTGACTGGTGCATCTCACGACAGTTATGGTGGGGACATAGAATTCCTGTTTGGTACTGCATCGGTGACGATTTATGCAAGATTGAATGCAAACAGCCAATAGTCTCTCGTACTAAACCAGAAAAATGCCCACACTGTGGCTCAACTAAACTTCGTCAGGATGAAGATGTGTTGGATACATGGTTCTCCTCGTGGCTTTGGCCCTTCTCAACACTTGGTTGGCCACAAGAAAAAGCAGAGCTACGGTATTTCTATCCAACTGATACGTTGGTCACCGCTCCGGATATTATTTTCTTCTGGGTTGCGCGTATGATCATGGCAGGATTGGAAGTAATGGGTGAAGTTCCCCTGCAGGATGGCTCAACTCGAAAACGACTTGAAGATAAGATACCATTCAAAAATGTTTACTTCACAAGTTTGATCCGCGATATGAAAGGTCGGAAGATGAGCAAGTCGCTTGGCAACTCTCCCGATCCACTCGATGTAATCGCTGAATACGGTGCAGATGCTCTACGCTTTACGATCCTTTACCTTGCACCACTCGGTCAAGATGTTCTTTACTCGAATGAGAAATGTGAAATCGGCAGAAACTTCGCCAACAAGATATGGAACGCCGGTCGTTTTCTATTGATGAATAAAGAACAATTGGAATCAACAAAACCTGATGACTCAAAACTTAAAATTCAAAACTCAAAACTCTCAGAGCTTCACCTTGACCTGGCGGATCGATGGATTCTTTCGCGTCTCTACTCAACTATCGGCGACTTAAATGATACCCTCGATAAGTTTGAAATAAATCAGGCAACAAAGATCCTTTATGATTTCATCTGGCACGACTTCTGCGATTGGTATATCGAGATGATTAAAGGAAGATTGTACAGCGATGAATCTCAAGAGACAAAGCAGATAGTTTTAAGACGTGCTATCAATATTTTCGATCAGACATTACGTTTACTTCATCCTTTTATGCCGTTTGTAACAGAAGAGTTATGGCAGCATCTTGAAGATCGAACGCTGGGGGAATCGATTATGATATCCGCCTTCCCTGAATGCAATGAGAAATGGATTGATAAAAAAACCGAATCAGAAATGACTTTTGTTCAAAATACGATTAATAGCATCCGCAATGTGCGCGGTGAGCTTTCAATTCCACCATCAAAAGACATCGAGATGATAATCAACTTTTCAGACAAGTCTAAAGAAACAATAATCAAGAAATATCAGAGTTACTTCCTGCGTCTTGCTCGTGTCATCAGGATTACTGGATTAATTGATTCATCAAAACCAAAACATTCAGCAAGTGCAGTAGTTGATGGCGGCGAGGTGTTTATTCCGCTCGCAGGCCTCATCGATGTTGAGACAGAGCATGAACGCATCCAAAAAGAAATTATTCACGTTGAAGCGATGGTTGAAAACACAGAGAATAAACTTATTAACGAAAACTTTGTAAGCCGTGCGCCGAAGGACATCGTTGAGAAAGAACGTGAAAAGCTGAATAATTTTAAAACTAATTTAGATAAACTGCGGAAAAATCTTGCAGCATTGTGAAAGAAAGGAAATAGCTTATGCCAAAAATTGTTTCTGTTATCCTCGTTATAACGGTGTTGATTTCCTGTAGCTCACCTCAACGCAAGCAATTAGATTTAGCGCAAGCCCGGAAAGCAATTGAAGCACAAAATGCAAAGTGGTTTGAAGCTATAAAACAATACGATATAGCAACACTGCTCTCATTATATACCAACGATGCTACTGTAATGCCGCCGAACTTCCCTATGTTAAAAGGTAATCGACAAATTAAAGCATACTATGAGAGAATGTCTATTAGGGGAGTTAAAATATCAAAAGGTGTCATGAACACACTCGAACTTAGCGGTAAGGACAGTACGGTATATGAAATTGGTCAGTATATAATGGATATTGAGCGACGAGATATGCCGATGATTTCAGATACCGGAAAATATAATACAATTTGGAAATTGCAGCCAGATGGTATGTGGAGAATGTACGCCGACTGTTGGAACAGCAACAAGCCACTCCGGCTGCAGCAAGCAAACAAATGATCATTGTCGGTATATCTCACTAATTTTCTAAACAAGATTTTTAATCAATAAATATTTCCGATCTTCAATAATTTCTAATCAATATCTAAGGACTCTCTTATGAAAAAACTATTTCTTTTCATCCTTTTACTATTTGTTTCATTTCCAATGCTGAGCCAAAAGCGTGCATTCACCCTGCCAGACCTTTACAAATTAAAAGGAGTTGCCGATCTACAATTTTCACCGGATGGAAAAAAGATCGCTTTCGTTGTCACAGAGAATTTTCTTGAAAAAGGAAAATCAAATCAAGACGTATACATTATGAACGCCGATGGAAGTGATATCAAGAACCTCACAAATCACCCATCATCCGATAATCATCCACGATGGTCGCCTGATAGAAAATCCATTATCTTCGTATCAACAAGAGAAGGCGGTTCACAAGTATGGTCGATTCCTGTTGATGGTGGTGAAGCAAAGCAAATCACAAATTTTTCAATGGGTGTTAGCGATCCTGAATTATTACCCGATGGAAAGGTGATAATTTTCGCAAGTGATGTCTTCCCGGATTGTCCCGTTTACGATGATTGCAACAAATTTAACGACAGTACAATAAGCAACGGTCCCATACAGGCACACATTGCCGACAAATTATTATATCGTCACTGGACCGCGTGGAAGGATGGTAAAGTAACTCATCTCTTATCGTGCAGTATCGAGTGGGGAAAATACGCCGATATAACACCAGGGCAGTATGACGCCCCTGCATTTGAACTTGGTGGAATCGGTTTTGCTATCTCAGCCGATGGAAAGGAAATCTGCTTCGTATCCAATCACGATCAGAACGAAGCGGAATCGACTAATAAAGATTTGTGGTTATTTACAGAATACAGCAAAGAACCAACCAATATAACTGCAGATAACAACGCTTATGATGGTAATCCACAGTACTCTCCCGATGGTAAATTTATAGCGTACAAATTTCAAACAATACCAACGTACGAGTCCGATCGGTTTAGAATAGGTCTGTACGATAGAAATGCTGGAACAAAGACGGTTTTAACTGAAGAGTTTGATAACTGGGTAAATGATTTTCGATGGTCCCCGGATTCCAAAAGTTTATATTTCACCGCTGATGTGGAGGGACACGTTCCAATTTATAAAATCGATGTCAAATCTAAAAAGATTTCAAAAGTCGTTGACGTAAAGACAATTGATGCATTTTCTGTTTCACCCGACGGTAAAACACTAGCTTTCGCACGCCGATCAGTCGGTGAGCCAGGTGAATTGTGGAGTTGCTCATCAAATGGTAAAAATCTTAAGCGGCTTACATTCTTCAATCAAGAATTTGCCAATGAAGTCGATATTCGCCCTGCTGAAGAAATGTGGATTCAATCTCCAACAGGAAAAAAGATTCACACATTCATTGTAAAGCCGTACAATTTTGATCCCAACAAAAAATATCCGCTCATACTCAATGTGCATGGCGGACCACAACAGCAATGGGCAGATGCTTTCCGTGGTGATTGGCAAATGTATCCAGGATCCGGTTATATTGTCGCATTCCCAAATCCGCACGGCTCCACAGGATATGGACAGAAATTTACAGCCGCTATTTCTAAAGATTGGAATGGCAAAGTTTATCAGGACGTTATGGCAGTAGCCGACTCGCTTGAGAAAATTCCCTACGTTGACAAGGATCGTATGGGAGCTATGGGCTGGTCGTACGGTGGTTATTTTATGATGTGGCTGGAAGGACACACAACTCGATTCAAAGCCATTGCGAGTATGATGGGTGTGTACAACCTTACTGCAATGCACGGTGTAACAGAAGAGCTTTGGTTCCCGGAATGGGATTTAAACGGCACACCATGGGATTCAGATTTATATCAGAAATTGTCGCCAAACAATTCCGTGAAGAATTTCAAAACTCCATGCCTTGTGATCACAGGTGAAAAAGATTATCGCGTGCCATATACCCAGAGCTTGGAATTCTTCACCGATTTACAGAAGATGAATGTGCCATCACATTTGATCGTTTTCCCGAATGACGGTCATTGGCCCTCAAGTGTGAAGTCGATGCCTCTATACTACAATGCACACTTAGATTGGTTCCATAAATATTTAGGCGGCGATCCACCACCATATGATATGACTAAGATGGTAAGGAACCAAGCATTTAAATGATAATGGAGATTTATTCTGTATTTAAATCTCCAAGATTATTATCTAAAAATAGCTGCAAGAAGATCTAAAAATCTAAAGCAGGATATATGTATTCGCAAAGATAGGACGTCTGAAGATATTGTTGTTTAGCCAATTCTGCTTTATATAGGACTATACTGCTGTCAGACGTTTCTTTTTCTACTTAGCTGGAAATAAAAAAATACCGCCTCCATAATTAAAAGGAAGAACAACGAAGCAGTATCACGGTCGAACCAAATACTAAAACCTTTCTCGTCTAAAAATAATTTGAGAATGAATGTAGAGATCGACCATCCGACCGAAAATACTAAAGCCAAAAATCCCACTCCGAGCAATCCCTCCTTCCAATCTCCTTCTTGCCATCGTTTGGTAAAAATAGTGACAGCAGCGATGACGTGTGCGTAGAATATGAAAAGAGTAATCATTTGGTTGAATGGTGAGTTGTGAGTGGTGAATTGTGGGGGGTGAGTAGTTGATAACAAAGGTTAGAACATAAAATACCGACCAAAAAGAACAAAGGAACAATGACGATCGACATTACTATAGAATCGCTCGAATTGTTTTTAATAAAATTTTCAGATCAAACCAGAATGACCAGTTTTCTATGTAATAAATATCGTACTTGATTCTTTCTTCGATCGAGGAATCACCGCGGAAACCGTTAACTTGTGCCCAGCCGGTTACACCTGTCTTTACACGATGACGATCTAAATATTTCGGAACAAGTGATTTGAATTGTTCAACAAAATATGGACGCTCAGGCCGCGGTCCAACAAGACTCATCTGTCCTTTCCATACGTTAATAAGTTGAGGCAGCTCGTCAAGACTCGTCCTTCTTAATAATTTCCCAATCCGAGTTCTTCTTGGATCATTCTGGATTCCGAGACCGGCTTGCTTATCATATTTTTCTGCACC
>CAYGZC010000350.1:0-14004 GCA_964354225.1 uncultured Chlorobiaceae bacterium
TACAAGCAGGAAATTAAAGGATTGGGATCTGGCTTCCTCATCTCACCAGACGGTTATATCCTCACAAACGATCACGTTGCGGGAAATGCAAAGGAAATTACCATTACACTTACGAACAAAGAAAAGTACAATGCGAAATTAGTCGGAACCGACCTTGTTTCCGATATCGCACTGTTAAAAATTAATGGAAAAGATTTGCCATATCTACGTCTCGGAAATTCTGATGATGTTCTCATTGGCGAATGGGTGATTGCTATTGGAAATCCGTTTGGACTTTTCGATATCAGCGATAAACCAACGGTTACGGTTGGTGTTGTGAGTGCGACGGGTATGAATCTAAACGCTGAGCAAGGGCGAATTTATCGCGGTATGATTCAGACTGATGCCGCAATCAACCAAGGGAATAGCGGTGGTCCGCTTCTAACCTCAGAGGGTGAAGTCATCGGTGTCAATGCAGTGATCTTTACACCGAATCAAGGGAATATCGGTTTGGGATTTGCTATTCCAATCAACCGCGTGAAAAGTATTGTGACCGAGTTGAAGCGGAGCGGAAAAGTGGAGCGCAACTTTTGGACCGGCTTGGAAGTTCAGACGGTTGATGCACGTGTGGCTCATTACTTCGATTTAGCAAAAGTGGAAGGCGTGATTGTTACAGACGTAAAACGCCGAAGCCCTGCCGATGAAAGCGGTTTCAAACCCGGCGATATCATCTTTGAAGTCAACGGAGAGAAGGTTGCGAAAGACGATGACATTATTGGAATTGTGCAGAACTCGAAGGAAGGCGATGTTTTGAAGATGAAGGTTATTCGCGATAAAAAATTTATTAATCTAACTCTCAGGTTGGAAAAGAATCCATCATGATAGCCCGTTATACCCGTCCGGCAATGGGAAAAATCTGGACGGAAGAAAATAAATTCCAAACCTGGCTCGATATCGAGGTGCTTGCTTGTGAAGCGCAAGCGGAGCTTGGAGTGATTCCAAAGGATGCGGTCAGGATTATTCGTGAGAAGGCAAAGTTTGATGTAAGACGAATCGACGAGATCGAAAATGAAGTTAAGCATGACGTAATTGCTTTCCTTACGAATGTTGGTGAATATGTTGGACCCGAATCGCGTTTCATCCATCTCGGTATGACGTCGTCAGATATACTCGATACGGGACTCTCACTTCAGATGAAGCAATCTGCCGATTTACTACTCAAGGATTTGTCTGAATTAAAGGATGTTCTCGCTAAACGCGCAAAGGAATTCAAATATACCGTCATGATTGGCAGAACCCATGGTATCCATGCTGAACCGATCACTTTTGGTTTGAAGTTAGCTCTTTGGTATGATGAAATTCGTCGGAACATCAAAAGACTTGAGCAAGCGAGAGAGATGATCTCATACGGACAAATCTCAGGTGCGGTTGGTACTTATGAGCATCTAGATCCATTAGTTGAGAGATATGTTTGTGAGAAGTTAGGATTGAAACCGGCGCCAATCTCAACACAAATTCTTCAACGCGATCTTCATGCTGAGTTCATGACAACTCTTGCCATAATCGGAAGTTCACTTGAAAAATTTGCTACAGAAGTCCGTCATCTCCAAAAAACAGAAGTGTTGGAGGCGGAGGAATATTTCTCAAAAGGGCAGAAGGGCTCTTCTGCAATGCCACATAAACGCAACCCGATTACATGTGAAAGGGTTGCCGGACTTGCACGTGTTCTTCGCGGTAATGCTCAGGCGGCGATGGAAAATATTTCACTGTGGCACGAGCGCGATATAACTCATTCTTCAGTCGAACGCATCATCATTCCCGATAGCTGCATCCTTCTCGATTACATGCTCGGTTTGATCACCGACATCATCGATAAACTGATTGTGTATCCAGAAAATATGCAAAGGAATATTGACTTGACACACGGATTAATTTTTTCGCAGGAAGTTTTGCTTGCCCTCACGAAGAAAGGAATGAAGAGGGAGGATGCGTATTCATTGGTTCAGAAATATGCAATGGAAGTATGGCCCCGCGAAGCGGAAAAAAAGAATTTCAAGGAAGTTTTAAAATCAGATTCAATCATTATGAAATACTTCAATGAGAAAGAGTTTTATGAGCTTTTCGATCTCAAGAAGAGTATTCGTAATGTTGATTATATTTTTAACCGTGTAGGATTATAATAACTTGGAGAAATTATCATGAAGAAATACCAAAACTTTATTAACGGCAAATGGTGCGATGCCAAATCAGGAAAAACATTCGAGAACCGAAATCCTGCAAATTGGAGTGAGGTGATCGGAACATTTCCCAAATCTGGGAAAGAGGATACAATCGAAGCCATCGAAGCTGCGCGGAAGGCGTTCGACAAATGGCGGCTTGTGCCGGCACCAAAACGTGGTGACATTCTCAAGAAAGTCGGTGATATCATGGTTGCTCGCAAAGAAGAAATCGCAAAGCTTATGACACGCGAGATGGGAAAAGTACTGATGGAAACACGCGGTGATGTTCAGGAAGGAATTGACACTGCATACTACGCTGCCTCGGAAGGACGAAGATTGTTTGGCGCTACCGTACCATCCGAGCTTCCGAATAAATTCAATATGGCGCTTCGGGTTCCTATAGGTGTCGCAGGCATTATTACTCCTTGGAATTTCCCGATGGCGATCCCAACGTGGAAAATTTTCCCCGCATTGCTCTGCGGCAATACAGTTGTGTTCAAGCCGGCATCAGATACTCCAGCAACTGCGACAGTTCTTGTCGGGGTTTTATTAGATGCCGGTGTTCCTGAAGGTGTTATCAATATTGTGCACGGCGGCGGCGGAGAGGTGGGCATGACAATCGTTGATCATCCTGAAGTTGATTTGATCAGTTTCACCGGTTCGACAAGTGTCGGCATCAAGATTTCTGAGGTCGCAAGTAAAACACTAAAGCGTGTTTCACTTGAGCTTGGCGGCAAGAATGCGCAAATCGTTATGGATGATGCTGACCTGAGTCTTGCTCTCGAAGGTGTTCTCTGGGGTGCATTCGGAACAACCGGGCAGCGATGTACAGCGACAAGCCGTTTGATTCTCCATGAAAAAATACACGATCAATTCGTCTCGATGCTTGTTGAGCGTACAAAAAAGCTACGACTCGGCGATGGACTATTACCCACAACCGACGTTGGACCATGCATTAATGAAGGACAGCGCAAAACCGATCACAGCTACGTTGAAATAGGTTTGAAGGAGGGCGCAAAGCTTGTCTGCGGCGGCGATATCGGCAAAGGTGGCGATTTGGATAAGGGTTGGTTCTATCAACCGACAATCTTCACAGATGTGAAACCGATGATGCGAATTGCGAAGGAAGAAATTTTTGGTCCGGTTCTTTCCGTTCTCAAGATTAAATCTCTCGATGAAGCAATCAAAGTTCTCAACGATACAATCTATGGACTTTCTTCTTCGATCTACACGAAGAATGTTAATGATGCATTCAAAGCGATCCGCGACATTAAAGCCGGTATCACTTACATTAATGGTCCTACGATCGGAGCGGAAGCACATATGCCGTTCGGGGGTGTGAAGCAGACGGGTAACGGTCACCGCGAAGGCGGCTGGACGGTGTACGATTTCTTCAGCGAGTGGAAAGCTGTGTATGTGGATTATAGCGGCAAACTGCAGAAGGCACAGATAGATACTTAAAAATATTTAGGTAGCTGAGTATTTGAGTTCAGGAAACCTCACTCAGCCATAGTATTTCCGGCACTCCGATGACACCGGATTTTTCTCCATGATCGCTCGCGTCTGGATTTTGTGTAAATGCTTTCGCTTTGTTCAGATCGTCGGCTCTGAATAAGAGAACGATTAAATTCGCATCGGCAGTATCGCGTAGAACATGAAGAAGATGCAAGCCGGCTTTGCGTTGAGCTTCAGCATCTGCATCGAAAACACGCTTCCACTTTATGAAGTCGGCGACTTTGTGTTTGACGAAGAGGTAATGCATAGTGTTACCTTAATTATCTTAATAACCGTTCTTGAAGGATTGTTTGAATATCCCGCCGTCCATCTAAAATGCAGTGTACCAGTACCGAAGTCGATTCGATCGAATATAAAATGCGATATGGTTTATTCCGTATTTCCCGGAATTCAACAACCCCGATTTCAAATAGTTCAAGAGGAACATTTCCACGGTGAGGAAATAATTTCAGTTTATAACAAGCTTTTTTTAAAGCTGTGTACAACTTATCAGCACGCTCAATAGAGTCATTCAGAGCGATATATCTGTAAATATCAAAAAGATCATCCTCTGCGTCGACATCAAAAAGGACATTATATTTTTTCATCTTTATATGCCCTGATTCTTTTCTCTAAGCTGGCGAAGGTATTATCGATCGACTTTACATGTCCTCGCTTCACCTGTTGTTTGCTCCGGGTCAGGATTTTAAGCAATGCCAGCGATTCTTGCATACGTTCATATGTTTTGATATCCAGAACAACAACTTTCGCTTCGCCGTTATGTGTAACTACGAGAGTATTTTTATTGTTCGTGATATCGCGTATCAGTTCCGACGCGTGTGCTTTTAGATAACTGATTGGTTTTACTGCGGTGCTAAGTTTCATAACATCTCCATTGTGTTGACTATAATATAGTCGATATTTAGGTCATGTGCAAACAGAACATTTAGTGGTACGATAACATTACCGATAAATCCTTCTTATTTTGACCAAGACTGTAACTCGATTATATTTCCTTCCGGGTCGGTAACGTAACACCACGTAACTTTTGCCCCTGTTGTCAGTTGCAGTATGACAATCTCTCCGACAGAACCTCCGCCCGCAGCCAATACCTCGTTGCGTGCTTTGGTTACATCATCAACTATAAATGCAATATGCCCAAAGCCCGGACGATTCACAGCAGTTGCCGGCTTTTCCTGTAAGATATTGTAATTGAAGATTTCCAAAGTTGGCCCGTTCTCATTGTAACCCGGCAATCGCAGATGTACTCCATCGAGTTGGGCGTGAGGGATACCGGTACCGCGTTCCAATTCCGTTCCTTTGTAGTGACGCTCCGGAGGAACCGGCATACAGCCAAATACATCTTGGTAGAAACGTGCAAGCTCACGCCAACTCTTTGCGATGAGATTTGTGTGGGCGTATTTTGATTTGATTGTTTTGTTATGCCTCATTTTTATCCGCTGATTTTTTTTGCCATGTCCACTGCGAATTTAGGCATATCTTGCATATCCATACATCCGAAAGCTTCTGACCAGCTTACAACTTTATATGATTCGCTTTTTTCTTTCTTAAAGACAAGAAACATAAAATCTGTTTTGACACCAAGTAATTCTTCCATCATATATTTTTGTAGTTCCATTTGACCAACATATTTAATTCCGCGCTTTGCAAAAATATCTTTTTCTAAATCGGATGCAGGATAAGAACCTTCTCCAGATTCATATTTTGCTTCTATACAAATTGCGCGATCCTTGTCTAAATGTATTACAATATCCGGTTTAATATTGAATGACCATTTGAATCTACAAATTTTTAGAAAATCTTCGTTGTCTGGGAAATGTTTACTGTATTTAACAATAGCCCATTTCCCAGGATATTGTATGAAATCAGATGAAGCTTCGCCTCCTACCCCGAATTTCTTATTGATCTCGATTAATGGAAGGTTAAGGATTTCATTAATATCCTTAATTTGTAATTTTTGTCTGATAATTTCCTTTCTTATATTTTCATTTTGAATCGTACTCCAAAGATCCCGAAGATAAGCGTATTCAAAATATATCCCAAAGTCAGGCCCAATATCATTATCAAATCTACAATGAGTCAGAAATTTCTCCGCGTTTCCTGGTTTACAAAGCGCAGCGAAGAATATCGCAACATAATTTCTTTCCTCCCTGTTTATATCACTGTAATTTGGAGTTGGCTGGGCGATTTGTCTAATGTTCATTTTCATTTCTTTCTTTTATTATTGTCTGTATAACATCCCACAGAAAAATACTTAATAACTCTTTTATATTCAACTTGGCTGTAACGATTCATAGAGATCATTTACCTTATCAGCTTCTTATACTTAATCCGATGTGGTCTCTCGGCTTCAATGCCAAGCTGCTTCTTCCTGTGTTCTTCAAATTCAGAATAATTTCCATCGAACCATATCGCTTCGCTGTCTCCTTCGAATGCAAGGATATGTGTAGCAACGCGGTCGAGGAACCAACGGTCGTGCGTAATGATGACTGCACAGCCGGCGAAGTTCGACAGCGCTTCTTCAAGTGCGCGGAGCGTGTTCACATCGAGATCGTTTGTCGGCTCATCGAGAAGAAGAACATTTGCACCGGTTCTTAAAATTTTGGCAAGATGAACACGGTTACGCTCACCGCCGGATAGAACGCCAACCGGTTTCTGCTGATCTGTGCCGCTGAAATTAAATCGGGCGACATAAGCACGTGAGTTTACTTCGCGGCTACCTAACTTTATTAAATCTTCGCCGCCTGAAATTTCTTGCCAGATTGTTTTATTTGGATCAAGAGGACGGTTCTGATCGATATACGCAAGCTTGACTGTTTCACCTACGGTAATGGTTCCAGATTCAGGTTTCTCCTGACCTATAATCATGCGGAAGAGTGTTGTCTTGCCTGCACCGTTCGGTCCAATAATCCCGATGATGCCGCCTGCTGGTAAGTTAAAGTTGAGATTCTCATAAAGAATAATATCTCCGTACGACTTTGCAACATTTTCTGCTCGAATCACTACATCGCCAAGGCGTGGACCGGGTGGAATGTAAATTTCAAGTTCTTCGATTCTTTTCTCGTTTTCTTCGGCGAGCATTTGTTCATATGCTGTAATACGCGCCTTACTTTTTGCATGTCGTCCTTTAGGATTTAAACGTATCCACTCCAGCTCGCGCTGCAAAACTTTCTGTCGTTTCGATTCTTGTTTCTCTTCAACCTTGAGTCGTGCTTGTTTTTGTTCAAGCCAGGATGTGTAATTGCCCTGGAAGGGAATTCCTTCACCGCGGTCAAGCTCTAAAATCCATCCGGCAACGTTATCGAGGAAGTAGCGGTCGTGTGTTACGGCAATGACAGTTCCTTTATATTGTGAAAGATGATGCTCAAGCCATGCAACCGATTCAGCATCAAGGTGATTCGTCGGTTCGTCCAGTAGAAGAACATTCGGTTCCTGCAAAAGCAAACGACACAGCGCAACGCGTCGTCGCTCGCCACCAGAGATAACCGAGATAGATGTTTCAGGAGATGGACAACGTAGCGCATCCATCGCCTGCTCGAGTTTGCTGTCGATGTCCCACGCGCCAAGATGATCTATTTTTTCTTGAAGTTTACTTTGCTTCTCGATCAATGCATCGAAATCTGCATCCGGTTCGGAGAATTTTGCGCTGGTGGTTTCATATTCTTTAAGAAGGTTAACGGTCGATTGGACTCCTTCTTCAACGATATCTTTCACTGTTTTCGTCGCATCCAGCTCTGGTTCCTGAGGGAGATAACCAAAGGTAATGTCTTTCTGTGCGGTTATCTGGCCGATGTAATCTTGATCCACACCCGCGATGATGCGGAGGAGTGTGCTTTTGCCGGCACCGTTGAGACCGAGCACGCCAATCTTGGCACCATAGAAGAATGAAAGGTAAATATCTTTTAAAACTTGCTTGTTAGGTTTATGAACTTTCCCCACGCCTATCATGGAGAAAATTATTTTGTTGTCTGGCATGAGTTAGAAATTAGAATAAAATTATTGTGAATTCAACGAATGGAAATATACGAAAATGTGTGACGAGAAGGAAAAACGTCACCCGGAGTTTGTGGGGTGGGACTCCATTATCAAAGGGTGGATCGAGATGAAAGACACATTGCGATTGAATGCCAAAAAAGTCATTCGGGAGCTTCATGAGCGGGGAATGGAAACTGTTCTTCTCTCTGGTGATTCCATTGAGGTTACTAACTCAACAGGTAAAGCGACCGGGATTCGACAATATTACGGCGAGTTGCTGCCAAAAGATAAAATTGAGAAGATTGAAATATTGAAAAAATCAAGCACAACAATAATGGTAGGCGCTGGCATCAACGATGCACCATCCCTTGCGGCTTCTGATGTGGGAATAACGCTTGCATCGACAACGGATATTGCGAAGGAAAGCGCTCATATTACCATTGTTGGAGACCACCTAGATAAAATTCCATGGATTATTGATTACTCAAAGAAAACACTCTGGGTAATCAGATGGAATTTGTTCTGGGCATTTGGGTATAACGGTATTGGAATTGTTCTCGCTATTGCCGGACTTCTTCAACCGGTCATAGCAACTCTCGCAATGATCTTTAGCAGTTTAGTGATCATCGTAAATTCGAGGAGATTGAAGAAGTGACAGCTAACGTCCGACAAAATAACGCAACAGTTTTGTGAGCCTATAATTCTTATTCGAGTGAACAAAACTGTTGAGCGAGGCTTTTGATCCTACGATCTTCATTCCCAGCGTCGTTATTTTGCATGTTAGGCAACGTTTTCATGGGTACTTGCCATTTCCTCTAATAATTTAACTGCCATATATGGAGCGTTGTATTTTTTGAATTCATTTTTAATGTATTGTGCATTTTTCCGATACACTGGATTGGAGAAAATTTGTTGGACTGCTTCTATAATTTGTTCTGGTGTAGGATTGTTTGTTCGTAGATTGATACCTGTTTTTGCGTATTCTACTCTTGCTGACACCTCCATCTTATCCTCGGTTGCACCTGCTATCACTAATGGAATTCCATATGATAATGCGTTTTGTACACCACCATATCCCCCGTTTGTAATAACTACATCTACATAAGGAAGTAAATTACCGAAAGGAATAAACTCAGATACAAAAGTATTGGAAGGAATATTCTTTAGCTGTCCTTCCTTAACAGGTATAGCAATTACTATAACGTCTTCATTCTCAAGTGCCTTGATGGACGGTTTTATTAGGTTATCAATAGTCCTTGCAATAGTGCCTTGATTAATTAGAATAACTTTTTTATCCCTTTTAATGATCTTGTTCCACCAAGGCGGGGGAACAAAATTTGGATCAGGCGATACGAGCAGCGGCCCTATAAAATGAACGGTTGAAGGCAGATCGGTTCTCGGATATTCAAAAGCAGGAGTTGTTGGTTGTAATACAATACTAGGTTTTTCCCAACCTTCTTTAAGAAAAAAATGTTTGTACTTAGGTAGTCCTAATTCAGAACGTATCAAATTGCAATAATCTTGATTGGGTTTATATACAATTTTGTATAACAAGAATCTTAAAAAACTTTCCTTCATCTTAGAAATAAAAGATTTACCCGGCAGTAATCCAATCCCTTGTGGAGGCGTATCTTTACTTGGATATATCAAAGGAAAAACGTTTATCATGGCGAAAGGAGGACCTCCACGTTCAGTAACGAAGATTGCCCAATTCCTGAGTGAGTCGCCTATTATTGCATCTGCTTTGTAATCCTGTAATACCTCTTCTATTTGCCTGACATAATAAGGAACCGGTGCAAAGACCCAATACTTCCAATAAAACCTCACCATGGCTATTCCTTTTAATTTTTTCAACTCAGGGAAAAAATCATAAAGTTCAACCTTTCCTCTATCATACTTTTGATGCATTAGAATAAACTGAGCACCGGTCTTTTCTACTTTTTCTTTATAGACCCGGCCACTAATCCATCTGACCGTATGTCCCGATTTAACTAATTCCGAAACAATCGGTATTAGAGGATACACATGCCCGTCAGAAGGGTTGGTAATAACTAAAAATTTGTTCATCCTGTCAAATCATATGAAAATGTTGCGCATCGTGTGCAGTAGCGACGCAGTGTGCCGCCGAACTATTAACGATCAATTCTTTGTGAAGGCGGCACATTGAGCGACCACTATAATCTATTCTTTTCATAAAGGGAGCGACGTTGCTACTGCTGTTAGGCGCTTGTGGGCGGCTGCTCGATTCCCTCCATAAGTTGGACGATGAGTTGCGCCGATTTGTGTGCTCCGTCCGTAGGGATTGCTGGGTACGCTACGTTGCTGTTGAGCATGTTGGAAATATTTTGCGCTAACAAGTCCGGAGTTGTCTGCGATAGACTCATGCGCACTCCAGCTTTTCGTCTCTCCAGAACTCTGGCAACACTGGCTTGTTCACTGTGTCCTTCAATCGGAAAATACATGAAGGGGCGTTGTAGTGCAGTCAGTTCCAGAGTTGAGGTTGCACCTCCTTGGACGATCGCCACATCACAGGTAGCAAAGTGCTCGTACAGTTGAGGAACAAATGACTTCACGGTGATTGCTTTGGGTACACTTAGCGTCTCAGTTGCCAGCCGAGGACCGGCAACCAGTACCATCTGGAGCGAAGGAATAGATCTGTGCACGATTGTGAAAGCCTCCCCACACAACTCAAGAAGTTCCTTACCGATAGAGGTTCCTCCGATCGATACAACGACAAGCGGCTCCGAACCATAGCCGAGTTTCTTGCGAAGGTCTGATTTGTTCTTGAGGGTTGACGGTCTAAATGGGAAGACGTACCCAACAAACTTGTACATTGCTTCTGCAAAATGACGTCGGTTTGGCAGCATCATTCCAAAAGACTTATCGGGTATGTCTTCCAACTCGCCCACAAACAAAGCTAAATCGTAGGGAGGCTTCATCTGCTTTCTGTAATCGTGTGACCACTTGCGATTCCAGACATATACTCCCAACCGTTCGAGCGGATTGCTCGTCATTGCATCGAGCCCCACAAAATCGAAAATCATCACGAATAAGAATTTTTTCAAATCACGCTGTTCTCGAAGCGCAAGATTGATTTCGTAGGTTTCATCGCCAATCACGAGGTCAAAATGCTGAGAGGTGACAATGTCTGAAAATACGTTCACGTTCTCTTTCCATGCACTCCGTGACTTCAAGAGGTAGCTTAACAAGTTGAGCTTTGCCCCATGCGCACTCTTTTCGGCAAACACGTTCTCATTGACATATTTTGCTGCCTCAGGAACGACGATCTCTCCTGCACTCTCCAGCATGAGGCTAGCAGGATGGGCTGCGAGCCAGAGGATTTCGGCGTTCGGATGTTGCAGTCGAAGTTCCCGTGCAATAGCAATATCCCGTGTTACATGCCCGAGACCAATGGAGCCGCTAATGAATAGAACTCTGTATTTCTTCATAAGGACACCTCATCTTAAAATAGAAAGTATACGACCAATCTGGCAGCGCTCTCATGAGCGAGCGACGCTTTTGTGGTTGTGCATTTGTTTGCGCTATCATTTACTTAAACTCTTTCTTGCGCAACCACTCGCGAGCGAATGTCTGCGGAACGTTTGCACAAACCACGCCGTGCCGCGACAAGCTATGATAAATCAATTTTACAGCGAAGCAGCGGCATGGAACGACCACAATACTCCTTTTCAAAAGAGGGAGTGTCGTGGTTTGTGCTGTTAGATGCTGTTGTGCTTTGTGCATTTCAGAATAACCTTCTACTTACTCTTATATTTTATCAATTCTATAGCATTGGAAAGAACCTTCTTTGTCTTGATATCAATCGTGAGTGGTTTCAATTTTCCAATGCTTTTGTTCGATCGATAATTATTTATACAAACTTGGTCAATTTTTAGGCCATGAATATCTTTGCTATTTTTATCAGTAAAGTAGAAAGTAACTTTGAAATAATTCTCCCATATAGAAATCCAGCACATGGTCTTCTTTTTATGGACTAATTTACAAAGCCATGATTTTCCATCATTATAGAAGTTCCATTCTAAAAACATCGAAGGAAAAGCTGAGGATATTTGAGTGATGAATGCATCCCAAATGGTTTTAGTTTTGCCAAGATGTTTTAGTAGCACATCATCAGTAGGATACACGTTTTTATCGTTCAATAAGGGTTTATTCATAAAAGAACCTCATAAAGCACAATAGCATCTAACGTGCTTTGTAAAAATGCAATGTGGTTGCGAACTGGTAATAGATTCATTTCTTGTGAGCAACCGCATTGACTGAACTTGAAAATAAAACATGACAATTATTAACGACAATATTTAAAGATGGAAACAAAACTTAATTCACAAACATTTTTACAATTGTTAACTGCAGTTGCCCGTTCATTTTGTTATCATAAGTTTTTTAGTTTGTAAATATTGCCCGCTGAGCAATCTGTAGAAATAAACTCCACTTGTTATGCCCTGAGCATTCCAAGTAATCCTATTTTCACCTGCTGGAAGAAATGAGGACACTAATGTTGTAATTTCCTGTCCGAGCATATTGAATACTTTTAATTCGGTATATCCAGAATGTGGTAGTGAAAAATTTATCGTAGTCGATGGATTGAAGGGATTTGGATAATTCTGTTCGAGTGAAAAATGAGTTGGGAAATTACTGCTTTGATTTTCGACTCCAGTTGTAGATTCCATTCGCCACCAATTTCCAACAGCCAATGGGTAATAACCTGAACCACCAACTATGGAATAACTTGATAATGAACTTGTTACACCACGATAATTGAATTTTATGCGGCCCACATTATTAGCAATATTTCCAACACCGATTAAACTATCAGGAATTGATCTGAGATATGTGTTGAAAACATAGGTGTTAAAGATACCTGCAGGAACAGAAAGAGTCATTGTATCGACAACGATGACATTTGCAGGCTCACCAGCCCAAGAAGTCCATGCGTCTCCTACATTAATGGACGTGAGTTTTACAATGTAAGTGCTTTCAGGAAGAGTAGTGAAAACACTTTGCCATGACATTTTATAAGCGTAAAACCTTAGATGATTGTTTTCCTCAAACATAAAATCAGTCTCATGCAGTGTGTCATCTTTCAGCATTGTTTGAAAGAAACCTAAATGACCACTCATGTTGCCTGTGCTATCGATTCTCCATTCATATATTTGTCCATACAGAGAGAACGAGAATATGAACGTATAAACGAACAAAAGTACAGCCATCCTGAAGGAAATATTTTTCATGGTATTAACCTTTCATAATTAGTTTCAAGGGCAATTGCAGTTAACGTGATCGCAAAAAACGCAATACTGGAACGAGCTAAGACAGACCAATTCAATGCGAGTGGAAGTATTGAACTTGTGTCGTTTTTTGTCGTTGTTATATGCCTGTGCGCCAAATTTATCTTTTGTTATGTTTTTAACTTTTTCCGTTGTGCCCGACATTCTATTCCATTGTATGTTTTAATTTTAGTCATGCTATTTAATAATGTTATGGGTGGGCATATATTCAGTAAAACTCTCGCCCGCCCCCTGCGAAATGTAATACTCTGTACGACAATCCCTGTAGAAGACATCTCGATACTCCAAAATTACGGCAAAATAAAGTCGATTTTTTGTTTTAACAAGTTCATCAAAATCCTTCCGAGAGATAATGCCACCTTCGACAATCTTTTTAAATCCCCGATCTGGAGCTATAACAATTCCAGAATCAGAGATTGCAGGATGTCCGTTAGCAAACTCGGAATTGGTAATTGGGGTATATCTACTAAGTGTCAATTGGCGAACATTCAGAGCGGGAGTTTTGCCGAAATTTCTCATATACCACGAGAGAACCACCTTTTGTTCTGGTGCGAGATAAACCATAAAAGAATCGACAACGACATAAGCTCTAAGATCGGTGCGGGTAGCTTCTTTATAAATAGAGATTTGGTTACAAGTAAAATAAACACTGACCCCAGTAAATCCAACTATAGCGAGGGTAAGCCAAATCATTATCCACTCTGTGGCATCGTCTCGTTTAATAAATTTTTTAAGCCGACTTGGACATTGTTTAATATAAGACATGGTTTTACGTATCCAGATCATACGAGTTGGTGGAGGTTGATTCTTCGGATTGCCTGTTGGATTTTGTATTTTCCCCTTATCTTTATAGGCATGATATTACTGATGACTATTGTTATGTGTGAGGCGAATGTGGAGTTTCTTATCCATATCATCGGAGGAATCGGGTGTCTCGTTTTGGCAATGTGTTGTCTTCATTTTGGCTATATAGTTTACGGCGATATATTTTAATGTCGGGCGCAACG
>CAYGZC010000351.1:0-22817 GCA_964354225.1 uncultured Chlorobiaceae bacterium
GCAGATGGGGTCACAAAACTAAAACGACCGGATAACGCAACGATTGTTGTAACTCATTACCAAAGATTATTGAATTACATCGTCCCCGATTTTGTTCATGTACTTGTTGATGGTAAGATTGTAAAATCGGGTGGGAAAGAGCTTGCATTTAAGCTTGAAGAAATAGGTTATGATTGGGTAAGAGAAAAGATTGAAGTAAAGACGTGAACGACAAATATATGATCCAAACCGATGAAAATATAAAAAGATACATATCTCAGTTCGAATCATTCGAAAAAAGTCTTAACGGTGAATTGCAATCTCCAATTCATACCATAAGACGAACCGCTATCGAACAATTCTTAAAGCTTGGATTCCCAACAACGAAAGATGAGGAGTGGCGATTCACAAATATTACTCCTCTAATACGTGCTCAGTTTATCCCAAGTTTTGAAAATCCAATTTGTCCGGTGTCGGAGAAACAATTAGAAGAGATTTGCATTAAAAAAATACCGGGCCAACGGTTAGTGTTTATCGATGGCAGGTATTCAAGTGATTTATCAGTTGTAAACCCCCAACAACATAACATTCACATTGGAAGTCTCGCAGAAGCAATCAAGAAATTGCCCGATTTAGTCCATCAACATATCTTACATAATAATGATGGCGAAAAAAATGCGTTTACCGCTCTCAATTCAAGTTTCTTGCAGGATGGTGCATACATCATGTTACCTGATGGAACAACGGTTAAAAACCCGGTTTATCTCTTGTTTGTTTCAACTGGAGAAAATACACCTATTATCTCGCATCCCCGTAACCTCATCATCGCCGGTAATGATTGTCGGGTTTCTATCATCGAGCATTATGTTGGTGTAAGAATGAATCCGTACTTCACCAATACAGTAACACAAATCGAAGCAGGAAAAAATTCAATCATAGAGCACTCAAAGATTCAAAACGAAAATGTTAAGGCGTTCCATATCGGCTCAATTTATATTAAGCAGGATGAGGCAAGCAATGTTACATCAAATTCCATAATGATTGGAGGTGAGATAGTACGAAACAACATCACCGCCCTACTTGCTGCTGAAAGAATTAAATGTACGATGAATGGTTTGTTATTGGCATCGGGTCAACAGTTGATAGACAACCACACAACAATAGATCATGCTAAGCCGCATTGCAGCAGCCACGAGCTTTTTAAAGCAATTCTTGGTGGTAGGTCGAAAGGTGTGTTCAACGGTAAAATTTATGTTCGGCAAGATGCCCAGAAAACCGATGCAAAGCAAACAAACAAAACGCTCCTCCTTTCTGATACTGCAACTATAAATACCAAACCGCAGCTTGAAATATTTGCTGACGATGTAAAATGTACACACGGTGCTACGACCGGTTTTTTAGATGCAGATTCAATTTTCTATCTGCGCTCACGTGGTATAAGCGAAGATATCGCACGTGATATTCTAACATATGCTTTTGCAAACGATATTATCAATCGAATTAGTGTTCAACCAATCCGCGAATATTTGATTCATTTTATATATGCGCAACTTAAACAAGGTCGCCAACTTGAGAACATGTAAATGAAAAATGTATACGATATCCCACTTCCAACTGTGACTGCAAAACCATTTGACGTTCAAAGAATTCGAGAAGATTTTCCGATTCTAAAACAAATCATAAATGGTAAACCTCTTATTTATCTCGATAATGCGGCAACAAGCCAAAAACCGCGTGCCGTCATCGATGCGATGAACCGATATTATATGGAGGAGAATTCCAACATACATCGCGGCGTGCATTATCTAAGTGAGCTGGCAACACAATCGTATGAAGCTGCCCGAATAAAAATTCAAAAACACATCAATGCAGCACACCCTCAAGAAGTTATCTTCGTTCGAGGAACGACAGAAGCAATCAACCTCGTTGCACATAGCTATGGTCGTTATAATTTTAAAGCAGGAGATGAAATTATCATCTCAGCAATGGAGCATCATTCGAACATTGTTCCATGGCAATTACTTCGGGATGAAAAAGATATTGCCATCCGAATCATTCCCATAAACGACAAAGGTGAGCTTTTCATAGATAAATATGAGAAAATGTTTAACGAACGGACAAAGTTGGTTGCTGTCGTCCATGTATCGAATGTACTTGGCACTATCAATCCCGTGAAGGAGATGATTGAGATTGCTCATCGGAATAGCGTTCCCGTGCTTGTCGATGGTGCACAGGCAGTACCTCACATGCGGGTTGATGTTCAAGATTTAGATTGCGATTTCTATGCTTTCTCTGGACACAAGATGTACGGTCCTACAGGTGTCGGTGTGCTGTTTGGGAAACTAAATCTTCTTGAAACCATGCCTCCTTATCAGGGCGGCGGCGACATGATTCGATCTGTCTCGTTTGAAAAAACTATTTACAACGATCTGCCTCATAAATTTGAAGCTGGAACTCCAAACATCGCCGGCGGTGTTGGTATGGGTGCAACAATTGATTACATCAATCAAATCGATTATGATGCCGCGCTCCAACATGAACATCGATTAATGATTTATGTGACTGAAGCCCTTTTAACTATAAAAGGATTGCGCATAATTGGGACAGCAAGAGAAAAATCCAGCGCAATATCTTTTGTTTTAGAAAACATTCATCCACATGATATCGGAACGATCCTTGATGATGATGGTATTGCAATCCGAACAGGTCACCATTGTGCCCAACCACTTATGAAATGCTTCGAAGTTCCCGCAACTGCACGGGCATCGTTTGGGATTTACAACACAAAAGAAGAAATCGATGCACTCTTGAAAGGAATTTATAAAGTAATTAAGGTGTTTAGTCAATGACTGCACTTAGAGAATTATATCAAGAAGTTATTCTTGACCATAATAAAAGTCCGCGCAATTACCGACGCATGGAAGATGCTGATCGGAAGATAGACGGCTACAATCCGCTGTGCGGTGATCATTTTACACTTTTCGTGAAGTTGGAAAATGGTGTGATCAAAGATATCAGCTTCGAAGGAGCCGGCTGTGCAATCTCGAAAGCATCCGCCTCAGTAATGAGTGCAGTTGTAAAAGGCAAAACGATAGAAGAAGCAGAAGAATTATTCAAAAAGTTTCACACACTTGTTCGCGGTGAAGCAGACCCGATGGATGATTTTGAAAATCTCGGTAAGCTTGCGGCATTCTCCGGTGTGTCCGAATATCCGGCACGGGTGAAATGTGCAACACTCGCATGGCACACGCTGCATTCTGCCCTCACATCAAAAGAACATCGTGTTTCTACTGAATAAATTTATATGGAAAAACAACTGATAAGCTCAATCGAAAAAACCGTTATCGAAGCGCAAGTGATCGAAATTTTGCGGACTTGCTATGACCCGGAAATCCCGGTAAACATCTATGAAATGGGTTTGATTTACAGCGTCACCATCGGCGATAATGGAGATGTGGAAATCACAATGACACTCACATCCCCTTATTGTCCCGCTATACAATCTCTGCCAGCAGAGATCGAAGAGAAAATTAAAACAGTTCACGGTATCACAACAGCTAAAGTAAATGTTGTATGGGATCCACCATGGGATCCATCTAAAATGACTGAAGCAGCACGACTTGAACTTGGATTGATGTGATTAATTATAACAATATTATTGGAGGTTCTTATGCAAAAAAATAAATGGTTCTTCTTAGGATTGGTTTTCCTTATCATATCCTTCAGTTCTCATAGTTTGGGGCAAGAACAATTGTATATGCCATTTAAACCACCACCACCGACCATTCCTTATCATAAAACGATGGAGATATTCAGGAATGGGATAAACGTAACCATCACTGTCGATTCATTCAGTCAAAAATGGGGGATTCTAAAAGAACCGTTAGAAGATGCGGCACAAACGGGAGTGAAAGCAGCTGGGTGGGAATTCAATCCTGCTTCCGATAGAAGCATATCAGTATCAATTGATTCATTGAAAAAGAGCAGCGATTCCTTTTATGTTTTTAAGATTGAGGCAGAAAGAATACGAAAAACCATCGCTCTGGAGAAGGATAAACCGGAGCTTTTAATAGGAATGATCAATCAACTCGTGTACAGTATTGCTACTCAGATACGCAAGGATATAATTCGAGATAACATGAATCGCCCAGATCCCGATTATTATCGAAAAGGATGGTTTTGGGATTGAAACGTCGAACATTTTTAAAATCATCTTTAATCACAGGAGTTTTTACACTTGTTAAGAATAATAATTTTTTATCAAATCAAAACAATCAAATAATAAAAGAAGGAATACATATGTCATACGAATGGAAATTTAAACCGCGTCCGTACTCAGATGAAGAAGCAAAGTCACTATTGAAAAATGTTGTTTCTCCTGAAACAACGGATTGGCATTACAACACACACCACAAAGGATATGTAACTGCACTGAACACGATAGAAAAAGGATTAGAGACGGCCGACCGATCTAAAGCCAACGGCAACTATAGCGAGGTTGGCGAGTTCAAACGTCGGTTTACCTGGAACCACTCCGGTGCTCTGCTTCACGATCTTTATTGGGAAGTTTTAGGCGGTGATGGCGATCCGAAGAAAGGACCTGATGTTCTTTCAGCTATTGAGAAAGAGTTCGGCTCATTCGATAAATGGAAAGAAGATTTCAAAGCAACTGCAATATCCGCGAAGCTAAGCGGCTGGGGACTTTTCGTTTTCGACCGATTATGGTCTGGTCGGCTACTTAACATCCTCGTTGATGAGCATCAATACGGTGCAATCTGGGGCGGTGTTCCTGTGATTGCCCTCGATGTTTTTGAGCATGCCTATTACCACAAAGATGGTGCAAAACGTGCCGCTTATATTGATAATTTCATGGCAAATCTGCATTGGGGTAGAATAAATGAGCGATATAAGAAGTATGTTTTAAGTAAATAAATCAGATAAATCCTGATGTAGTTTAGGGAGTAAAAAGTCGGTTAACAATCCGACTTTTTTTATTTGACAATATCATATTTACTTCGTATCATATCTCATTATAAAAATGTATGATATGCAATCATACTTTCTTTCTCCTGAAAAGGGTTGATCAGCGAAGATTATGTGTTCTTTAGTTCTCAACAATATTAAATAACCATTCATTTAATTATCATTCATATATTAATTGTAAATATTTAATAATTTATTGATGGAGGAAACACCATGAACAAACGATACAATACTTTGATGCTTCTAATCCCTTGCATCTTTTTACTTGCGAACAATCTTGGGTATGCTGGCAGAGGGATTAAAAAATCACCTTCACAAACACACTTAAACCATACCGTATCTCAAAATCAATTTACAATGACAGGAAATAACTGGGCATTTGAGATGACGAACTACGGTTCATATGCCCAGGATATACAAGGGCGACTACCCTCTGGTGGTGCTGGTGGTGAGTTTCCAAGGGGCACAGGTACTTATATAATCTTTGCAGCCGGAATTCAAATTGGTGCGATGGTGAATGGTGTACCAAAAGTAAGCGCCATCGAATATGATTCCGAGTTCCAACCTGGTGCATTGATAAAAAATAATCCCCGTGATACTTCAGAAATTCCCATAGCAACAGAACCATGGTCACCATTAAACAAACTCTTTGCTCTCCACGCCGATGGAAGTGATGGAACACTTCCGGGTTCCAATGGTGATAGCATAGATGATTATTCAAATTGGCCCCACCAATATGGAGCACCCACAAAAACAGATGGTTCTCCGCTCATTATTGGAGATCTTATGAGCTGGTGTGTTTACAATGACATGGATCCGAATCGGCACAGTATACCAGATACCTCTCAGAAAGATCCTTTAGGTTTGGAAATACAACAAGCTTCAATCCAACTTAATACTACCGGATATAGCGATGTCTTTTTCATGTACTGGAAGATTATAAACAAAGGCACAAAGAATCTCTCGGATGTTTACATCGCTGGGTGGTTTGATCCTGACGTGGATGCAGCAAGTAACGATCTGGTTGCGACAGATACACTTTATGCTATCCCTGGCACACAAGATACCGTCAAGGACATGCTTTTCATGTATAATGCCGACAACATTGATCCTGTTAGTAATGGTGGCTCGGCTTTCGGTGCAGATTTTTTCCAAGGTCCGGTTGTTGATGGAGAAGTAACTGACACAGCAAAATATCTTGAGCTTACACAGGATGGATTAGTCCAAAGGATTATCCCCGGCAAGAAAGTTCTCGGATTAAGAACTACCGTTCGTTATATTAATGTTCGTAATGCCGAGGGTGATCCAGATAACGATGCCGAACTGTATAACCTGATGCGTGGTTTAGAAAAAAATGGAGATTCAAAATCGAGCAATTGGACTTATCCCGCTGACCCATTGACTGCACCTTCTTCCGAACTTGACCCCCGTCCCGATGATAAACGTATGATGCTCTGCACCGGTCCTTTTAACCTTGCTGTTGGTGATACACAAGTCGTAATGCTCGCATGCGTCGGGGGAAAAGGAAGTGATAAAGACGACGCAATTAAAAATCTCCGGAAGACAGATGCAATAGCACAGCAATATTATGATCAAGGATTCCATTATCCGAAGTGCTCAATATCAACCAGAAGTATAAACTCAACTACCACCGAGTTGACAACCGTAGTGAATTTGACAGATTTCCGAACTGCTTTCAGTGTAAAAATACATTTTACGCCTGAATATGGTGCCGAATCTGAGTTTGACATTACTTTATACGACGATGGTTCACATCAAGATGGAATTGCCGGAGATAATATTTGGGGAAATATACAGCAAAGAGGAAATTGCAAGTATCCATACAAAGGGGATTTGATTGTTCACACCGGAGGAATTCTGGATACTTTTAATGGAGCATATACCCACACTGCACTTAGACCATTACCACAACTGAAAAACTGGCAAGTCATTTGGGAAAACGGACAGCAAGATAAAAAAGTAAATAATTTTGAACGCATCCATTTAACTTTCGACATCGAAAACCCAGATCAGGTTAATGACATCAGTGAAATTTCGATTGCGGGTGTTCAGAACACTACACCATTGAATACAAGTCCGATTATACCAGGTGGCTCATACTCCGACACTTCATTCTATCTGATATTGACAGCGCCTGCTTCCGGAGATTCATTTAAATTTGCGTACACAATAAATTTTGATAATCATTTTAAGATGGTTTATTCTGATGTGCCAATCACCAATTGGAATCCCGGCACACTTTGGGGAGATACATTAGAAGTAATTCCGATTAAAGGCAAAGCCGATTACTTAATTCCAATCATTGCTGATCCGATGTTATTAAATGGACACACGTATTCGATAAATTTTTTACAAGATCCAATTACCACACAGTGTGTATGGCAGCTAAAAGATTCGACAACTAATGATCTTAAGCTTTCAAACTCTCCAATTTCACCCGATGAATTGTATCCGCACCCGGTGATTGATGGAATCTTATGGAAGATGGTAGCACCTAAGCCAGACTTCTCAAATTTTGAAGTAGTTGCAAACGCAAATGGTCCGTTAATACCCAGTGAAGGTGCTGCTGCAGATTTTGCTGGTTTTCCATCGTTACAACCAACCGATGCACAACAAGTAGGACCAGCTCGATGGTTGATTCATACTGCAGATAACGGAAACAGAGGAAGTTATTTGGCGTTCATCGATCGTACAACACGCTATGGAACTTTATGGACTGAAATTATTCCATATGATTTTGAGATTCGATTTACTGCAAGCGGAGGGTGGACTTATGATTACTATAACTCAGAAAAATATTTTCACGTTCCTTTTGAATTGTGGAACATCGGTATCGGAACCCCTGACGAGACTTCAGATGATTACAGATTGGTCCCTTGGTTATTAGATGATGATAGTAGTGTCACATTTAATATGGGTGGTCCTACGGCTAAGAATGCAGGTACTTATGATCATAGTGTTTCTGGAGGTGAAAATGATCCGTATACCGATTGGATATATTGGCAGAGACCTGCTAATACATCTCCGGGACAAGCTGGCTATTTGTCGGCTGAAGCAGAGATGATTGCCGGAACGTATGATGGTGCTCGTGAAACGGAAATCATGGTGCGAATGGTATTAATTAATTGGAATGGCGATATTGGTGCGGCACCTTCGGGAGACTACAACCAACTACTCCCGGAAAATGGTACGATATTCCGTATCACAACAACAAAACCAAATTTGCCAGGAGATTTGCTTGTAGTCAATTCACTAATTAATAGTGTTACAGATAAAAATCTTCCGACAACTTTCTCGTTACACCAAAATTATCCAAATCCATTCAACCCAATTACTAAAATTGAATATGGACTACCCGTAACTTCGAATGTCAAATTAAGAATCTACAACATTCTCGGTCAGGAAGTAATTAAACTTGTTGATGAAATTCAGGAACCAGGATTTAAGATAGTGCAATGGAATTCTATCAATAATTACGGTAATTCAGTCGCGAGTGGTATATATTTCTATCGACTCGAAGCAACAGGCAGCAATAATCCGAGCCAAATCTTTACTAAAGTTAGGAAAATGATACTTTTGAAATAGTGCCATTAAAATTAATAGAATTTCTAACTTAGCAAGTAATTTCATTATAAGAAATTTTTTATGATATATTGAGGGAATAAACAACATTCAAATGAAATTTAGACAAAAAAGTCGGCTTATCGCCGACTTTTGTTATTTTTATTGAAATTTCACAATAAAATACGTGGTTTATCTCATATCGTGTAAAAAAATGCTTGAGATTAAAAGGAACAATCTATATATTGAATTAAGTTAAATAATTTAAATCAAACTAGTTTACTATTATGAAATTTTCGATATCACCGTTAGCAGATTGTCCTGAAAACGATGACAATTATTCATTTGGGTCTTGACTATCGATTAATATACTCTTTGAATCACTTTAAATGATAGTCCACTTGGAAAACATGTAATCCCATAAGATGATATTTGTAAGCCTAAAATACTCATGGAACGGTATTCAAACTCATTATGTTAACAAATACATAAATGACAATTTGATTTTATACTTTATCAACTCCATCAAGATTACAGAAAAACTTATTAGATGAAATATCCTTTTAATTAACCATGAAAATGATTTTTCTCAAATAATTAAATATGGAAAAACAAATCATGAAACGAATTCTCCTGCTCAGCGTAATTTGCTCATTTACAATTGGGAACCTTATTGCTCAACAAACATCTTGGCAATGGGTCAACCCTCTTCCTCAAGGGAATGTCTTAAATAGCGTTTATGCTATTGACAAGGACACTGTTTATGGTGTTGCAAGCAATGGCACAATAATCAAAACAACCAATGGTGGGAGAACATGGCAGGTCACTCCAAACGTCGCCGGTGTTACGGAAGCATTGTATGCTATTCGATTTAGTTCCAACTCGATTGGGTGGGTGGTTGGAGAGTTTGGGCGTATACTTAAAACAACTGATGCCGGCAGAACATGGTTCATTCAATATGCTCCAACAACAATGGATCTGTTCGGTATGGAATTTATTTCCTCAACAACCGGCTGGATAATAGGTACACAAGGTATTATCTTCAAAACGACGAACGGCGGAGATTCATGGATACCACAGAATAGCGGTATAACAGCGACACTTTACGGAATATACTTCCAAAACTCAACAACATGCTGGGTAGTTGGAACTGATGGAAAGATAATTTCTTCAACAGACGGTGGAACAACCTGGTTATCAAAAACAAGCGGAACAATCCAGAATCTTTACAGTATCCAATTCATTTCACCATCTCTTGGATATGCCGTCGGTGCATTCGGTCTTATAATTCGTTCAACTAATGGAGGCGAAACATGGCTACCTCAAGCAAGCGGCGTTGATTTCAGTTTGTATGGATTACAATTTCCAACAGCTCTGATTGGATATGCAACCGGTAGTTTTGGCAGCATGATAAAGACAACCAATGGTGGATATTCTTGGTTTGTTCAATCAAGCAGAACGTATAATGATCTCTACGGTATCCACTTCGCATCCTCCACTACGGGATGGGCAGTTGGAGATTACGGAACGATACTAAATACAACCGACGGCGGCACAAATTGGACACATCAATCGAATGGTGTTAAAAACCTACTCAACGGAATTTCTTTCTCGTCTCCCTCGCATGGAGTTGCGGTAGGTGAAGAAGGTACTATCATCCGAACAATTGATGGTGGTGGTTCTTGGTCAGAACAATCAAGCGGCGTTCTCCAGATATTGTACGGCGTGCACATGATCAATGATGATGTTGGATGGATTGTAGGCGACAGTTCTGTTATTTTAAGAACCACAAACGGTGGTACAACTTGGATTGAACAAAACGGTCATAACGAGCTATCGTTGTACTCGGTTTTCTTTGTTAATACATCAAATGGTTGGGCTGTCGGCGATTTTGGATCGATATTAGCAACCATAAACGGGGGTTACTCATGGCATCCAGAAACTTCAAACGTATATGTACCGTTAACTCGAATTAAATTTTTAAATACTTCAATAGGTTGGGCTGTGGGTTTTAGCGGAGAGATTTTAAAAACTAACGATGGTGGCCACAACTGGGAACAACAAATAAGCAATACATATCAGACACTATATTCATTAGCTATTATAGATGAAAACACGGTATATGCTACAGGAGATTTTGGGACTGTAGTAGTTACAACCGACGGCGGAGCTACATGGCAAGAATATACGGCTGATGGATGGGAAAGCTTTTACGGCTCAGCTTTTCTCGATAGAACAACCGGCTGGGCATGTGGTGATGATGGAGTAATTTATAAAACCACAGATGCCTGCTCAACATGGACAACACAAAATAGCGGGACGTATAATACCTTGTGGGATATGCAACTAATAAAATCCACTTCAGGGGGTGGAACACTCTTCGCAGCAGGTGTGGGTGGTACATTAATCTGTTCCGGTGTTTCCCCAATGCCCTTTCGATTGTGGACAGGCACATATGATGCATCGTGGACATCAGCTGGCAATTGGAATCCCGTAGGAGTTCCAGATAAGGGAGATAGCGTGTACATACCGGTAACAACAAACAATCCTGAATTGCTAAGTTTAATTCAACAAGTAAACCTTGGAAGTCTGCGCATCGGTGCTGGGGCAAAACTAACAATCGGCAGTGGGCCGGCACAACTTGTTGTTAGCGGAAACATAAAAATTGATGGTATCCTCGACATTCATCCATCTTCAACATTAGAAATCATCGCGGGAGATAACTTCGCATTGGGTACGAATGGGATCCTGAATCCTGCACAATCAACAATCGCGATTATCAACAACGGGCAATTAAGAGGATCATTTTTCAATCTCATAATTGCCAATGGTGCAAATGTTCAATCGAATGGCAATGTTGAGATCAGAAATAACCTCACGATTCATACCGATATTTCTCTTCGTCAGCAAGATACGCTATCCATCCTAAATCCTGAGCCGCAAGGATTCCAGGGAATAGGATTCGTCAATAAAGGCACTATCAGACGTTCAATTCGTCAGGGGGGAACGTACGATTATAGATTCGAGAGTCCTATCACATACATAAAATTCCACCCAACCGGTACCATGCCCGATGCCGTTTTAATGACTGCATATCCGAACACGCGTGGTTCGGGACTTTCTGATGCTATATTCGTAAAACGATATTATTCCATCTCCGCAATAGGTGGAAACGATTACCTCTCATTATTATCGTTACGATATGATACTTCTGAGACTCAAATTCCAATTGATGATCTTGGATTCTTCCGCGATTCCAGTGACATTTTATTCAATATGGGAGTCACAGATTATCTTGACAGCGATATCGTTGCGATTAACCTTGACTCCGTCTCGAAATTTTCAAAGTGGTACATCGGTAAGAAGGATTATATCTGGAAGCATCCTCAGCAATTCATGGATAGTTTAATTATTTCAGACCACGGCTCTGGTATCGACACAATAGTGTTCGGTATCGCACCAGGTGCAACAGACGGTATCGATCCTTATTTAGGAGAAAGTCAGCTTCCACCAAAACCTTCTGCGGGTACTTTCGATACCCGATGGGTCATACCTGGAACCAATGGAACGAATGTGAATATCCGAGACATTTTAGATTTTTCACATCAGCAGGTGATCTATACTGGTACATTTCAACCGGGTTCCGGTGGTTATCCCTTTACACTCCGATGGAATAATATGCTCTTTCCATTTGGGACAGCAACCTTGCGAGACGCTGCAACTCAAGGCGGACAGTTTTCCGTTAATATGAGGTATCAAAATTCATATGTAATCACAAATCCATCTATTGCCTCGTTCGAGATTGTCTACCAATCACCGACATTTTATTCTTATAATCAAGGGTGGAATATGATTGCCGTTCCAGTTTTATTCTGGGGTGATAATCATAAAACCACTATCTTCCCGACATCTATTTCGAGTGCATTTAGATACTCCAACTTGTATATTGAAGAAGATATGCTAACTCATGGAATTGGATATTGGTTGAAGTTTGCCGCTCCCGAGGTTGTTTCCATTAACGGAAATCCTATTTTCGACGAAACGATACAGGTTAATGAAGGATGGAATCTGATTGGCTCTATCTCCACACCTATCGTTACAAGTAACATTCTTCAGTCACCTTCAAATATCATTCAGAGTGATTTCTTCTCGTATGATCTCAGTTATAATCCAACCGATACCATCTATCCAGCGAAAGCATATTGGATTAAAACAAATCAGCCCGGCCAATTAGTTCTATTAAGTTCGATTGTAACTAACAAGCAAGCAAATATTAGAAACCACGAATATGAACTTGGACAATTCAATACGATTACAGTTTCAGATAAAGACGGATATAAGCAGGTATTGTACTTCGGGGATGAGACAAATGTATCCATATCAAAAGAAAGATACGAGCTACCTCCACAGCCACCAGATGGAATTTTCGATGTACGATTCACATCGAACAATATGGTTGAATTATGGCCGGTCGAATCGAAATTCTTGACGATTAAACTTCAGAGCTCTGCATATCCGATCACTATCAATTGGAAGATTAAACAACCTTCGTTACAGTCATTGTCTTTGATAGATGCAAACACGGGTAAGCGTTTACATCAATCAACCGCGCAAGGTGATAACTCGCTTCAAATATCTGACTCTTCAATCAAATCCATAATAATTAAAGCTGAAGGATCGAAAATTATTCCGAAAGAATTTGTACTTAAGCAAAATTATCCTAATCCTTTTAATCCGTCGACTGTGATTGAATACGCGCTTCCTGTTGATGCACAAGTCACAGTTAAGATTTATAACCTGCTGGGGCAGGAAGTTGCCTCACTTCTTGATAGCAAACCGATGGAAGCTGGGCTGCATCAGATAGAATTCAATCCGAGCAATCTCATAAAAGGAAATGGTAATAGCTCGGGTGTATATTTGTATCGCATTTCAGCAAGAAGTGATCAGAAAAACTTTTTGGATGTAAAGAAGATGCTCTTTTTAAAATAAGGCATTAGGAATTTTTTTATTTAGGGCACTTATAATGACTCTTTATTTTCACACAAGGCGCTATATCGTTCAAAGGACTTTTAAAAACTTTGATTCCTTCAATAACATTTTTTAGAAGCTCCCAATAATATATTTGGCCCAAAAACCATCTTCATAAAAAACACCTTGCAAGATTTTTAGATTTTACGTATATTTAGGGCGAACTTATTGACCGAAAGCTTCGATTTTTTAAGCTTTCGGGCTATTTCAGAATAATTTACTATCCTATCAAGTATTCAAGAATGTCTGAGCTTAAGCTTTTTTCTGGAAGGTCGAATCCCGGACTTGCCGGCAATGTTGCCAAAAAAACAGGTATACCACTTGGCAAGTGTGATGTTCGAAATTTTAGTGATGGTGAAATATGGGTAAAATACAATGAGAATATACGGGGCGATGACGTTTTCATAATACAGTCGACCAATCCACCCGCTTCGAATTTAATTGAGCTTCTGATAATGATCGACGCAGCAAAGCGAGCATCGGCACGACGGGTTACAGCGGTTATTCCATACTTTGGCTACGCCCGGCAAGATAGGAAAGATCAGCCAAGAGTTTCGATCACGGCAAAACTAGTAGCAAACCTGATTACCGTAGCTGGTGCTGAGCGAGTGATCACGATGGATTTACATGCACCTCAGATCCAAGGTTTCTTTGATATACCTGTTGATCATCTATATTCATCGGCAGTGTATATTACGTTCTTTGCAAATAAAAAAATTCCTGATCTGGCAGTTGTATCGCCGGATGTGGGTGGAATAAAAATGGCGCGTGCGTTTGCAAAACGTTTAGATGCCGGTCTTGTATTGATAGACAAACGTAGACCTAAACCAAACCAGATCGAAGAGATGACAATCATCGGTAATGTAGAAGGGCGCAACATTCTTATTGTCGATGACCTGATCGATACAGCCGGAACATTCTGTAATGCGGTCAATGCACTAAGAAATGCAGGAGCGAACGAGATTTATGGTGCTTGTACTCATCCGATATTATCGGGTGAAGCATTAAATAGAATTTCAGAAACCAATGTAACAAAAATTTACGTAACAGATTCAGTTGCACTCGATAGTAGATATACGAAAACAGGCAAGATTGAAATACTCTCCGTAGCAGATTTATTCGGAGAAGCAATATTACGAGCATTTAATAATCAATCCATAAGCTCATTATTCGACATTGATAAAGGATAAGAAAAGGATACATCATGCGTGAAATAAATTTAAATGCTGAAGTCAGAACACGGCTTGGCAAGCATACTCACATTCTCCGACGCCAGGGGCTAGTTCCAGGTGTGTATTACATCCATGGCGAGGAAAATATACCAATCACTGTTACAGAAAAAAGTCTAAGACCATTGATATATACTTCCGAAACCAATATCATCAATCTGAAACTGAATGATGGAACCGATCAAAATTGTATCCTACGCGACGTTCAATATGATGCGGTGACTGATAAACCGATCCATTTTGATCTTCAAGGATTACGACAGGATGAAAAAATAACGTTAGAAATTCCGATAATCGTGACAGGTGGAACATCTGTTGGGGTACGTGAAGGTGGAATCTTACAACAAATTATTCATAGATTGAAAATCTCATGTCTTCCCAAAGATATCCCGGACCACATCGAGGTGAATGTTGAGAATCTGAAGATCAACAATTTTATTCACGTATCCGATTTGAAGATTGAGAACGTGACTATTCTCGAGAGCGAGAATAGTTCCATCGTTGGCGTTATGCCCCCGACAGTTGAAAAAGAACCGACACCTGAAGCTGTGGCAGTTGAAGAAACAGTTGAACCTGAGGTTATCGGAAAAGGCAAGAAAGTTGAAGAGGGTGAAGAGGGCGAAGCAGCACCTGAAAAGAAAACCGAAACCCCAGCGAAAGCCGCTGCAGCAACCAAGACTGCTGCACCTGCAAAAGAAGAAAAAAAACAATAGATTAGCTATTCATTTGTGCGAGCTATTATTGGACTTGGTAATCCCGGAAATGAATACGAGAACACTCGACATAATATCGGATTTGCAGTCATAGATGCTGTAGCTTCAAAAATGGATATTATCCTCTCTGAAGGGAAAGGAGAATATCTCATAGGCTCAAAAAAGATCGGCAATAACAATATAACGTTAGTCAAACCGCTGACGTACATGAATAACTCAGGGATTGCCGTAAAAGAAATTATTGATTATTTTCATCTTGATCTGTGGCAAATACTTGTTGTGGTTGATGATTTTAATTTGCCACTTGGTACAACCCGCATCCGACTGCGAGGTAGTGCCGGCGGTCATAATGGTTTGTATTCGATCATCTACCACCTTGGATCAGAAGATTTTCCGCGTCTCAGATGCGGCATTGCAGATGAATCAATGTCGAAGTACAAGAGTGCGAGGGCTGATTTTGTTCTTTCTTCATTTGATCGTAGTGAGAATAAAATAGTGCAGCAAATGATTAAAAAAGCTCGAGACATAGTATTAGAAACAACAATACAAGATTTACCAATGGCATTCAGCCATTAAATAACAAAAATATTAATTAACCCTATCTCGTAGTTTATTCCGAATACATCGGGATAATTATTTCGAGATCAACTTAAAAACGTCCGAAGGGAACAAAATGGAACAAGTAAAACGACAATACGAAAACACCTTTATCATCAACGCATCGCTTGAGGATTCTCAGGTTGAATCAATCATAACACAAGTATCCGAGACGATCACAAGGAATGGTGGGGAGATTACGGCATTAAATAAGTGGGGTAGAAAACGACTTGCCTACACAATAAAAAAGAAGAATAATGGATATTACGTCAATATTGAATTCGTTGCGCTCGGCTCAGTGATCCCGCAGCTAGAACGCATGCTTACATTGAACGAAAATATCATACGATTTCTATCAATTCAGCTCGATGAAAAAGCATTAGAAGCCCGTCAACAACTGCCTCCGGTTCTATCAATTGATTCAATACCTAAAGTAGAAGAAATCGAGCATGAACCTCTCTTCGAGGATGAGGAAGAGCCGATCTTGCCCCCAGCGAAATCAATAAGCTAAACTAACGAATTCCAATGTTAATGCATAAGGACTGATTATGGCTGATCTGAAGATGCCTATAATTAACAACGTTATAATTGCAGGTAATCTAACGAGAAATCCAGTCTTTCGCCAGACGACAAATGGAACGCCTGTTGTGAATTTTTGTATTGCTACTAATCGGAAATACCGCGATGCGAATAATCAATGGCAGGAAGAAGTTTGTTATGTAGGTGTTGTAGCATGGAATAAATTAGCGGATAGCTGTATGCATAGATTGAAGAAGGGCAGTGCTGTTTTAATAGATGGTGAGCTTCAGAGTCATCAGTTCAAGCACGATGATGGATTGAATCGTAATATTGTTGAGATAAAAGCGCGTAAAATTCAATCCTTAAATAAAAAAACCATCATTTCAGATCCGGCAGCTGCTAGAGCTAATTATAACCATCACGAAGAAGAGCCATCATTCGTTGAAGATGACTCATTTGATAAATTTTTAACTAGCGAAGAATCACAACTGCTTAAAGAACAACCACAAGCATCACAACAAGGATAAAAGAAAATGGCAAAACAAGAACAACAAATGAAAAAATATCGACCATGTCGATTTTGCGAAACTAAGGAAATATTCATCGACTACAAAGATGAGAAACGTTTAATAAAGTTCATCTCTGAGCAAGGGAAAATAATACCAAAGCGAATTACTGGCACATGTGCAAAACATCAACGACAACTTGTGCAAGCTATCAAGCGGGCACGGCATCTTGCGCTGCTTCCATACGTTTCAGAAACAATCCGATAACCTACGACATTCGAAAAGGAATACCATGAAAATCATATTACGACAAAACTTTGAAAAACTTGGCAAGATAGGGGAAATCGTCGACGTAAAAGATGGTTACGCCCGTAATTATTTAATTCCAAGAAAAATCGCCTTCTTAGCAAGCGAAGGAAACCTGCGGGCACTTGAAGAAGAGAAAAAACAACATGTCTCACAGCAAACTAAAGCACTGCAGCACGCTAAAAAAATGGCAGCAGAGTTTGAAAAGGTCTCTATTACCTTGAAAGTGAAGGTCGGTGAAGATGAGAAACTTTTTGGTTCGGTAACATCTCAAATGATAGCAGATGCACTCGTTGAAAAAGGTATAACTGTTGATAAACGGATCATTGAACTTGAGGAACCAATTAAAGCGCTTGGAATTTACACTATTAACGTTAAGCTCCATCAAGAGGTAATGGGTAAAGTAAAAGTGTGGGTAGTTCGCGAGTAATACCTCGTGATCACTCAAGCCGGGAGTGTAAATAAATCTTTTACTTTAAACCTACATCGAATTTGGAGAATTCGTTAACAATGAACTTTCTAAAATAGTTTTTAAAATCGTTTAACGTAAAGTCATCGATAGGATTAAATGTGGAAAACGTCGGAATTCTTACAGCTTTTATTTTTGGATTAATCTCCTTCATCTCACCGTGTGTCCTGCCAATCGTACCGGGTTATCTCTCGTTCATCTCGGGTGTATCCTTTGAAGAAATGCAGAGCACGGGTAACCGCTCTGCTGTGCGAAAAAGAATTATGTTGAACGCACTTTTCTTCATCTTCGGCTTCTCATTGGTCTTTATTGCCCTTGGTGCTTCTGCAACTGCCATCGGACAATTCCTGACTGAACAACAGAATATAATCAGTAAAATTGCCGGCGGTATCATCGTTATTTTCGGTATCCATATGACGGGAATTTTTAAAATTCCTTTTTTAAATTACGAAAAGAGATTTCACACTGAGGGTAAAAAGCTCGGACTGCTTGGTGCATTCTTGGTTGGGTTTGCATTTGCGTTTGGCTGGACGCCTTGCATTGGACCTATCCTCGCTGGTATTCTTGTTCTCGCCAGCCGTCAAGAAACGATCGGACAAGGAATTCTGTTGCTAACTTCCTATTCACTCGGATTAGGTATACCTTTTTTTCTCACCGCTCTTAGTCTCTCAGCATTCTTCAATGTCTTCAACAAATTCAAACGTCACCTTCATAAAGTTGAAATTGTAGGTGGAATTTTATTGATAGTTATTGGTGTTCTAATAATGACGAACTACCTGACCATACTATCGGGCTATTTTGCTAAATGGTTCCCATTTTTAAATGAATTAGGATAAATGACGATAGACCTTAAGAAATTAGATGAAGTGACGATACGATTTGCCGGCGATTCCGGCGATGGGATGCAGCTTACCGGTTCCCAATTCACAAGCACAACCGCCTTGCTCGGTAATGACCTTAGTACACTGCCAGATTATCCAGCCGAAATTCGTGCACCAGCCGGAACACTCTTTGGTGTAAGCGGTTTCCAGATTCATTTTGGCTCGAAGGAAATAAGCACCCCTGGCGATACGTGCGACGTCCTCATAGCAATGAATCCAGCCGCACTTAAAGTTAATCTGAGAAGTTTGATAGACGGTGGTGTCATCGTTGCCAATAAAGATGGATTCAATGAAAAGAATCTAAAGCTCGCCGGATATGAAAAAAATCCTCTCGAAGATGGTTCGCTGGAAAAATATCAAGTCCACGCAGTCGACATCACAAAACTCACAACCAATGCATTACAAGATTTAGGATTATCGAATAAAATTGCCGAGCGTAGTAAAAATTTTTTTGCACTCGGTATGATGTATTGGATGTACACGCGACCGATGGAATCAACAATCAGATGGATTAAAGAAAAATTTAGTAAAACACCCGATCTTGTAGAAGCAAATATCCGTGTTCTAAAAGCCGGATACGCGTTTGGAGAAACAACAGAAATATTTCATGCCCGATATGAAGTTGGACCTGCACAGCTAAAACCCGGAAACTATCGCAGCATCACTGGTAATGAAGCTACCGCCTGGGGTTTAATTGCCGCCTCAGTCAAATCAGGTTTGGAGCTTTTCTTGGGCAGCTATCCGATTACACCTGCAAGTGAAATCTTGCATGAATTAGCTCGACATAAAAACTTCCGAGTAAAAACTTTTCAAGCAGAAGATGAAATTGCCGGCATCAGCTCTGCAATTGGCGCATCGTATGGCGGAGCGATTGGTGTAACGACAACAAGCGGTCCCGGCATGGCGCTGAAGACAGAGGCAATGGGGCTTGCTGTGATGTTGGAATTACCTTTGGTAATCATCGATGTCCAGCGCGGTGGACCTAGCACGGGCTTACCGACAAAAACCGAACAGGCGGATCTTTTACAAGCAGTTCATGGAAGAAACAGCGAGGCACCAATACCTGTGATCGCTGCCTGCACACCAGCCGGGTGTTTCGATTCCGCTTTTGAAGCTGTACGGCTCGCTATAAAGTACATGACACCCGTAATTTTGCTGACCGATGGTTATATTGCCAACGGCGCTGAACCATGGTTGATTCCTTCTGTAAATTCTTTACAAGATATTTCGCCAAAATTCCGAACTGATCCGAATGGATTCTTACCATACAGTCGAGATGATAAAACCCTTGCGCGACCATGGGCAATTCCCGGTACACCCGGACTTGAACATCGCATCGGCGGTTTAGAAAAAGAACATATTACCGGTAACGTAAGTTACGATGCTGAGAATCATGAGTTTATGGTAAAAATCCGACAAGCGAAGGTTGATCGCATCGCTGATGATATACCACTGGCACAAGTTGACGGCGATGAAAGTGGAGACTTGCTTGTCGTGGGTTGGGGCGGAACATATGGTGCAATCAAAACAGCAGTTGCTGAAAAACGTCGTCAAGGGAAGTCGGTTTCACATCTTCATCTCAAGTACATTAATCCGTTCCAAAAAAATATTGGCGATCATCTTAAGAACTTCAAGAAGGTACTTATTCCTGAACTTAATCTTGGTCAGCTGGCTCTGCTTATCAAGGCAAAATATTTAGTTCCTGTGATTAGTTTGAATAAAGTCCAGGGGCTCCCATTCCGTTCGATTGAAATTGAACAGAAGATTGACGAAATTCTTAAGTGATGACAATGAAATTAGTTAATGAGATACTAAATAATTCGCCCAAAGTTCCTGTACAGAAGTACAATGCAAAAGACTTCCAGTCCGATCAGGATGTCCGTTGGTGTCCGGGATGCGGAGATTATTCCATCCTCGCACAAGTGCAGCGTGTTCTTCCCGAGCTTAACATTCCTAAACACAATCTCGTTTTCGTGTCCGGCATCGGTTGTTCAAGTCGTTTTCCTTACTATATGGATACTTACGGCTTCCACGGCATACACGGGCGCGCCGCCGCTATCGCAAGCGGCTTGAAAGTTGCTCGCCCCGATCTTTCTGTATGGGTTGCTACCGGTGATGGTGATGGACTAAGCATAGGCGGAAATCATTTCATACACATTTGCCGGCGAAACATAAATGTGAAAATTCTCCTTTTCAACAATCAGATATATGGATTGACGAAAGGACAGTACTCCCCTACTTCGGAGTTCGGTAAGATTACTAAATCAAGTCCGTACGGTTCCCCAGATCATCCATTTAATCCATTACTGGTTGCATTAGGTGCAGAAGCATCTTTCGTTGCGCGTTCACTCGATAGAGACCCAAAACATCTTCAAACAGTCATCAAACGAGTAACCGAGCATCAAGGTACATCATTCGTTGAAGTATATCAGAATTGCAATGTATTTAATGATGATGCTTTCTCTACATTCACTGAAAAGGAAACTAAGGATGATAATGTTTTGTACCTCGAGCACGGAAAGCCGATAATTTTCGGTAGGGAAAAAGAAAAAGGAATAAAGTTAGAAGGTTTTACACCAACCGTAGTCTCATTGAAAGACGGTAAATATTCCATCAACGATTTAATCGTTCATAACGAAAAAGACACGATGCTGTCATTCATTCTTGCTCGCATGTCGAGCTTCCCCGAACTTCCACGTCCCATCGGTGTTTTTTATTCTGTCACGCGACCGATCTATGAAGAAGTCGTAACCCAACAAATCGAAACAGCAATTAAGAAACAAGGTGAGGGTGATCTAGAAAAACTCCTCACACACGGTGAAACTTGGACCATCAAATAAATAGATGAATGATAAGTTGATTTGGCAAATAATTTGCTGCGAGAAATAATTCTCGCTATCTTGAAAAGATGAATACGACAATCCATCAGATAAAATCACTAATCCAGCAGAATCAAAATTTTATCATCACAACACATGTGAATCCTGACGGTGATGCGCTCGGATCGGAGCTTGCAATGGCTACAGCGCTTTCACAGCTTGGAAAGAATGCAATCATCATCAACCACAACATCACGCCCGATAATTATTTGTGGATGGATCCTGAAAATAAAATCATTCATTTCATGCCCGAGCAGCATCGTGACCATATATTGAATGCCGATGTTATTTTTATTTTAGACGTTAACCAGCCCGACCGGCTCCGAAGTCTTGAGCCGTTCGTTAAACAATCAAAGGCAATAAAGATCGTCATCGATCATCATCTTGAGCCGCATCCATTCGGCGAATATTATCATATCGACCATGACGCTACCTCAACTGGTGAAATCATTTACAAGCTGTTGCAAGAAATTGATGGCATCACGATTGATAAAGAAATTGCTGTTGCACTTTATACCGCAATCATGACCGACACTGGATCATTTAGATATCCACGGACTGATCCCGAAACTCATACTACCATCGCACGGCTTATCGAAGCTGGGGCTGATCCAACCGAAATCTTCGTGAACGTTTATGAAAATTGGACGCAAGGACGGATGCGCCTGCTCGGCGAAGCCCTTGATACACTCAAAACCGAATACGACGGCAAACTCGCTTACATGATTTGCACACAAAAAATGTTTCAAGCAACGAAGACATCAGAAGTTGAAACCGATAACTTCACTATCTATCCGATGAGTATTAAAGGCGTAGTTGTAGGGATTCTTATCAACGAACTTCATAATGGGGTTAAGATCAGTTTCCGCTCAAAAGGAAACATTCCAATCAACGAGCTGGCGAAAGAATTTAACGGCAATGGTCACCTGAACGCCGCCGGAGCTCGGCTTTTTGATAAGAAGCTTGATGAGGTTGTTCAGCTCGTGATTGAGAAAGCCGGAAAGTATTTAAGTAATGAGTAGTAGGTATTCAAGCTCCGTTATGAGCGAGATGTTTATAGATTTTAAATAATATCAATCATAGCTCCGTAGGAGCGACATGAACTTTAAGAGATGAAATATGAAACTTACAGCACAGAAATCAACA
>CAYGZC010000352.1:0-3406 GCA_964354225.1 uncultured Chlorobiaceae bacterium
TAAATCGACATTATGTATTTTGTTGCTTCGCATTTTGTTTCCACCTTTCGTCTGTAGTATTCTTAATATAATACATCGAATAAGGTTTGGTGCTTGTTTTTAAAAAATATTTATACTAATTTTTCAGAAGTCTCGTAATATTATTCATGGGAGTCACTCCCTCATTCTCTCAAAAAGTGTGGGATAACCTGTGGACCGTTTATCGTAGTAATACACATTCAATGTATATCAATGCAATAGATACAGCGTATGGTAATATCTATATTGGAGGTAATTTTAGCTCGGTCGGCCCAGTCACCGGTGGAGGTGCAGTTCTCGATAGCGCTACTGGCAGGGTAGTCTCCAAATATCCGACAATTCAGATAGCAGATATATTAATGGGATATGTAAATGCGGTCGTTGCCGATGGAAATGGAGGATGGTATATCGGTGGATGGTTCGACTCCGTTGGCCACATCCCAAGACACAATCTAGCCCACATTAAGGCTGATAATACAGTTGACGGAAACTGGATATTCAATATTAATGAAGAAAATCCCAGTACGGGTGGGCAGCATCAGGTTTATACACTCTATCGCGATGGATCGACGCTCTATGTCGGCGGGGGTTTTACCCGCATTGCGGGAGTAAGACGTCTGGGGTTAGCGTCCATTAACTTAACAACTAATCAAGTCACAAATTGGAGAGAGTGGACAGGGCCCAGTATTGCTATAAATGATAACGTAACATCTATCTGTGTGCTTGGCTCAACGATCTACGTGGGTGGTGATTTTACTTCGGTCGATCTTACTACAAGGAGATGTTTGGCCGCTTTTGATAAAACTACCGGTACGCTCAAATCATGGAATCCGAATGCCGATAGAGTTGGTGTCCGATGCATGGTGGGATATGACTCAGTCGTTTTTGCAGGAGGAACATTTTTAAAGATCGGTGATTCCACAAGAAACCGTCTGGCGGCGATCGATACATTAACAGGTCGTGCAACAAAATGGAATCCCCAATTAGTTGGTACTTACTTAAATTCGATGTCGATTCAAGGATCATCACTTTATATTGCAGGCGACTTTTCTACCGTTGGTGGTTTATCCAGAATGTCTTTTGCGTCCTTCGATTTAAACACAGGCAATTTAAGGGATTGGCATGTTGATGCGTTGTCGCGTTATGCTTATTCAATTTGTGCTTCAGGATCAAAGGTTTATATTGCAGGAACTATAGGATTTAATGACGACACTGTCAAAACTATATTTGCTGCTGTCCGTGCAGATGATGGGTCAAGAATTCCCTTTGATCCAGACCCTAATGAAGACGTTCTTTGTATTGCTGCCCAAAATTCAAAAGTGTATGTAGGAGGGAGATTCTCTAGTATTGGACATATAAAAAGACGCAATCTTGCCGCCTTTAATTCAATAACTGGTGAACCGACTGATTGGGATCCATCTCCTAATGGTGAAGTAAAAACTCTTGCAATATCTGAAATATTTGAAGGGAAAAAATTTCTCTATGTAGGGGGATCGTTTACAACAATCGATGGTTCATCAAGGAATCATTTAGCATCGTATGATCTAACAACCCATCAACAAAATATTTGGTGGAATGCACAAACTGATGGAGATGTTTATACAATTGCAGTAAGTGAACCGGCGATCATTATTGGGGGCAAGTTTACTACAACGAACTATCAACCCCGACAATGTCTTGCCATGGTTGACTCCTATACCGGGACGCTCTTGCTATGGGACCCGAATCCTACAATGCCATTCCCTGATATCCGTCACATAGCCGTATCTAGAAATTGTATTTATGTAAGTGGTCGGTTCACAGAAATTGCTGGTTCACCAAGAAACGGTTTTGCAATATTAGAATTGTCAACAGGTCACTTATTCCCTTGGGATCCATCTACTGGGTTACCCTCCGGAGAAAGTATTTACGATATATATACACTTGATACACTTGTATGTATAGCTGGTAATTATGATAGTATTGCAGGTGTTTCAAGGGATGGTTTTATCGTATTTAAGGATAATTTCCCGACAATAGAAATATCAGACTGGAATCCAAGAATCAGATCATCTTCCGGGACCCGTGGTTTCATATCTTCTATGGGTATTGCTGGAACAAACTTATATGTTGGAGGTGGATTCGATTCTCTCAATGGTTCATCACGAAAAAATGTCGGTTCATTCAATCTATCAACAGGGCAAGTAAATAATTGGAATCCCAATACTCAAAAAGACTACCTTACCAGTCCTAAAGTCATCAGTTTTTCTCAAGATAAGGTTCTCTTCGGTGGTTTATTTAATGAGCTAGAGCAACATCATAATTTAGTTGCCTATGATAAGCAGCCTGATATGTATCACTTGACGGTGACTACCTCCCATGGATCGGTTACGAGTATACCAAACCTACCGTTATATGAGCAAGGAACAGTTGTGCAATTAACTGGAGTCCCGGATCCGGGGTATGCTTTTCATCACTGGTCAGGAGATGCGAGCGGCTCATCCAATCCAATAAGTATCACAATGGATCGGAATAAGACGGTAACTGCGAATTTTGAAGTTGCTCATACAATTATCGCAACAAAAACTGGAAGCGGGTCTATAACACCATCTGGATCTGTTATTGTTGTACATGGGAATGATCAGCTATTTACTATGGCTCCGGATGTGGGCAATCATCTAACCGAATTACTTGTTGATGATATTCATGTAGATTCGACAGTAAGTTATACCTTCAAAAATGTTACTGTTAATCATACAATTCATGCGACCTTCGCAATCAACACATACATAATCACGGCATCAGCAATTGGCGAGGGAACTGTGACTCCCTCAGGGGAAGTAGCAGTTGATCATGGAAACAATCAATCGTTTACAATTGCACCATTGCTTGGATATCATATAGACAGTGTAAAAGTTGACGGGGTTAATATCAGTGCTGTTACTAGCTATCAGTTTACAAACGTTACAACCACTCATACAATAACAGCTTATTTTTCAATCAACAAATACACGATCACCGCATCTGTTGTTGGAAGTGGATCAATTACGCCCTCAGGATCTATAATAGTAAGCCATGGAAACAATCAAGCTTTCTCAATTGCCTCCATCGAAAATCACCATGTTGATAGCGTTAAAGTAGATGGAACAAATCTGGGCGTGCTCTCAAGTTATGAATTTACGACTGTATCATCAAATCATACTATTACGGCGCATTTCTCAATCAACGAGTATACTTTACATATTGCTATTGTTGGAAATGGAACCGTAAATAAAGATCCGGAGCAATTAACATACACACATGGTTCTACCGTTCAGCTATCCTCCACACCGGCATATCATTACAGATTTACAGGTTGGAGCGGGGATATTTCTCCCGGACAGGAGATGATCAATCCATTAACAGTTAC
>CAYGZC010000353.1:0-4489 GCA_964354225.1 uncultured Chlorobiaceae bacterium
GAATCAAACCGGGCGATACTGTGCTCGACCTCGGGAGCGGTGCAGGAGTTGATGTTTTCATCGCCTCAAAAACTGTAGGACCGAACGGTCGCGTCATCGGTGTGGATATGACACAGGAAATGATCGACCGAGCACGAGCGAATGCTGCAAAAGGCGGCTACACGAATGTCGAGTTCCGTCTCGGTGATATAGAAGCGCTTCCGTTGGAAGATGCAACAGTTGATGTAACGATTTCAAACTGTGTGATCAATCTTGCACCGGATAAGCGCCGGGTGTTCAGTGAAATATACCGTGTGCTGAAAAGCGGTGGGCATTTCACTGTTTCCGATATTGTTACGTTTGGAAATGTTCCGGAAAAAATCCGAAAAAGTGTGGAGATGTGGGCTGGCTGTATCGCTGGCGCATTGGATCAACAAGAATATCTGAAGATCATAGAGGAAACCGGTTTTAAAAATATCCGAATTATCGACGTCAAGAATTTCTCATATCCGAAGGAAAATACTGATTACGGTTTCTCGAGCGTAACAGTTGAAGGATACAAATGAATGAGCAAACAACGCTCGATGTTTGGCAAGAATTCAATCAACAGCTGCGTTTATTCATACAACGACGAATCTCGGATCCTGCCAATGCAGATGACATTCTGCAGGATGTTTTTATCAAGATTCATACAAACCTCGATTCCCTGCAAGAGAAAGATCGGTTATCGTCATGGCTGTTTGCGGTAACAAGAAATACAATAACAGACTTTTATCGGACAAGACGGCAATCGGTATCGCTACCGGAACAAATCGCAGATGAAGATGAACGAATCGAAAATGAAAAGATATCTCAACTTGCTCTTGGTCTTAACCATATGATTGTTCTTCTACCGGAAAAATATCGAGAGGCACTAATTCTAACAGAGATTCAAGGACTTTCCCAACAAGAAATGGCAAACCGATTAGGACTTTCACTTGCCGGTGTAAAGTCGCGTGTTCAGCGCGGGCGCCGCTTGCTGAAAGATGCACTGCTCGATTGTTGCCATTTTGAATTTGACCAACGGGGAAGTGTGATGAATTACTACCAGCGCGCAGATTGCTGTGCGAGGCACGATAAGATTTGTAAGTAATATTTTAATATTAGTTGAATTTGATAAAAGCTTTTAGTAAAATGTTCTCAAGAGTTTGAACCAAAGGAGTAAAAAATGTCACAAAGGAATAAAAAAGTAACTTCAGTAAGCACAACCATGGTGATTATTGCAATTGTTCTTCTCCTCGGCATATTATCAATAGTGTACAGTCAACTTCAACACAATAGCCACGTGCTCTATCTTGGTTTGATCATAACGCTCGCAGGTGTTATGTGTGGGATATTCCGAATTGCTATCCAGGGAAAAACATAAATTCAATGCCGATCCTTCCCTCCCCCGATAATCCACAACCGATTTCGGAACACTGACAACGTACACTGGGGTGTCTTACATACAAGCATAATCCCTTTTCCTTCTCACCACACATTTTCGTATATTCTTATTAAATACGAAATCCGAATATCGAAGCTCGAAACAAATTCTAATCTTTAAATTCAAAGCTCTTGTACGGGTACCTTTTAAAATATTTGAGCATCTGAATTTAGATATTGCTTAGCATTTAGGATTTCGTACTTTGAATTTTATATCTCAGCTACTTAATACTCAGCTACTCAATACTCGAAGTTGCTCTCACTAAATCACATATCAATCCAATTCGGTGGACGAACGCTGTTTGACGACGTTTCGCTGGTCATCGGTCCTCATGATCGCATCGGGCTTGTTGGCTCGAACGGCACAGGTAAATCCACACTTCTAAAAATCATTGCCGGTATTAACCAATCGGACAGTGGCAACATAAGCAAAGCAAATTATGTAACAGTCGCGTATCTGCCACAAGATGGTGTTATAGCGTCGGGAAAAACACTTTACAAAGAAGTCGAAACCGCGTTCGAAGACATTATACTGGTTCAGAAAGAAATCGAAGAGGCGCACCTATTGCTAACATCGCTCGATCCGACCAGTGAAGAATATACCGACACGCTCGAAGTGTACGGCGAGCTTCAGCATAAATTAGAAGACCTCGATGCGTTCCGCATGAAATCGAAAATCGAACAAGTTTTAATGGGGCTTGGTTTCTCCGTAAGCGATTTCAATCGGCAGACGGAAGAATTTAGCGGCGGCTGGCAAATGCGTATCGCACTGGCAAAACTTTTGTTGCAAGAACCATCTGTACTTCTTTTAGACGAGCCAACCAATCATCTCGACATCGAATCATTACAGTGGCTGGAAGAATATCTCCACAACTACAACGGCGCTATCATACTTGTCTCGCACGATAGAGCATTCCTCGATTCGTTAACGAAAAAGACACTCGCACTCAGTATGGGTAACCTTGAAGTTTATTCGGGGAATTATTCGTTCTACGAAAAAGAAAAGGTCATACGAAAAGAGCAGCAGGTAAACGCATATAAAAATCAGCAGCAGAAAATCGAACAGACACAGCGGTTTATTGAACGCTTCCGATATAAAGCTACAAAAGCACGACAGGTTCAGAGCCGCATTAAGCAGCTCGATAAGATGGAATTGATTGAAATTGAAAACGATGAGGAGGAAATCCATTTTCACTTCCCATCGCCACAGGCAAGCGGTGTGGTTGTGATGGAATTGAAAAATATCTATAAGAGATATGGAGAATTAAAACTCTTTGATAACTTAAATTACACAATCGAGAGAGAAGATAAAATAGCGGTCGTTGGTGTTAACGGCTCAGGGAAATCAACTTTTGTAAGAATTCTTGCCGGCAATGAACCATTCCAGGGAGGTGAAAGAAAAATCGGACATAATGTTAGCCTCTCTTACTTCGGTCAGCATCAGGCAGAGGAATTGGACTTATCGAAGGAAGCGATTCAGATAATCGATGAAGTTGCGGTTGGAGAAATTCGCACAAAGCTAAGAACAATCCTCGGCTCATTCCTTTTTCACGGTGATGATGTCTTCAAGAAAGTCTCTGTACTATCGGGCGGCGAGAAAAGTCGTCTTGCACTTGCGAAGATGCTCTTGCAACCGGCTAATTTCCTTATCATGGACGAGCCGACAAATCATCTCGACATGCTCTCAAAAAAAGTCTTACAAGATGCGCTTAGTGAGTACGAAGGAACGTACGTTATCGTCTCGCACGATCGTGCTTTCCTCGATCCAATAATTAATAAAGTTATCGAATTCAGTTCCGGAAATGTTCGTACGTTCATTGGCAATGTTTCCGATTATTTGGCAAAGAAAAAAGAAGAACGTGAAGCAGTAACAGACAAATCTGAAGTCTCAAATCTGAAATCAAATATCAGTTCACAAGCTTCTCAACTTTCAGAGAAAGACCGAAAACGTTTCGAAGCAGAAAAGCGTAATAAACTATACAAGCTCCTCCTCCCTTACAAACATCAGCTTGATGAAATAGAAAAAGAAATCTCACGGATGGAATCTCGTAAAAACGAAATCGAAAGATTGATGGCAGACCCCGATTTCTATAAGAATGGAGACAAAGCGAAAGATACATCTCATGAATATAAAGAATTGCATACAAAGCTGAATGAAATGTACTATTCGTGGAACGAAGTGACTCGAATAATCGAGGATATCCAATCAAAAGAAAAATAAATTAGTTAACTTTAGCCACAATCAAAGTTATATCATCGAATTGAATCCCGCCACCGATAAATTGGCTTACATCGTTCAAGATGAGATCATGTAATGATTGCGATGAGCGATGAAGATTGGATGCGACAAGCGCCGTTAGTCTTTCTTCACCATATTGTTCATGAATAAAATTTCTCGCCTCAGATAGTCCATCCGTAAAAAATACGAGTGTATCGCCTGAATGAAGTTGAAGTGTTTGCGGTTTATAGATCACATTTGAAAATGCTCCTATTACGGTTCCTCCGGTCTCTATTCTGATTACTTCATGAGATTCACCAATGCCACCATCTACATCAGTCATTAAAGAATTACTGGAAGGAATATAGCCATGATTATGGTAACCATTTTTTCTTTTAAATATTATAGGGAGATTATGACCTGCATTCACATAAGTCAGAGTTCGATTATTGTCATCGTATAACCCGTAAAAAAGTGTGGCAAATTTACTGGAGTCGGTACAATTATACAGCGAATTATTTATAGAACTCATAAGCTCAGCTACATTGTCACCGTGACGCGGGGCGAAACTTCGAAGTAGCCCCTGCAAATTTGCCATCAATAGTGCTGCCGATATCCCTTTACCTGCAATATCCCCGATTGCAATTCCAAGTTGATTGGGTTTGAGAAGTAAAAAGTCATAATAATCACCTGAGATAATGGTTGTCGGTTGACAGAATGCTGTATATGATAAAGTTTTCATTTGTGGCAATGATTGAGGAAAGAGACGAGATTGAACTTCGGCTGCGACTTTGAATTCAAAACGTAATTTTTCATCCTCTGCCCTTC
>CAYGZC010000354.1:0-14507 GCA_964354225.1 uncultured Chlorobiaceae bacterium
GAAGGAGAAACACAATGAAACATATACTTATAAATTTTTTTGGACTTGTCCTCTGCTTCGTAATAATTACGACACTACATTCCCAGCCGAAATATCGGACTTTCAGCCAGATTTCTTTAGCTGAAAAGAAGGCAACTGCAGGAAAAGTACTCAGCAGCGATGTTACGTTCATATTCAAGAATGACAGCACCGGTCTAACTATAAATAGTTTACATGCAAGATTAAATTCCAAAATCAATCGTATTATCGATTCAGGCGGGTTCACAAATATTGTCATAAGAGAAAAAGGAAAAATATTCACTGCAACTGGTCGATCTGTTGCGGCTGGAGATTCAGTGAAACTTATTTTCAATCTCGATAAAAAAGGTCCTGGTTCTCAGGCAAACTTCTGGTGGTGGGATACAAATGGTGTTCGTGTTGGTAGTAAACGACCTGAGCTTGCCGGAACGTTCACGGCTATTTCAATTCAACCGAATGGCGGAAATGTACGTGACTACATTTATAAACATATAATTCACAGTCGTACAGGGGTTGTAATTGGAATGGTGACGGATACGGATCATGTAGGATGGATTCGTTATAAAACAGCAGATAGAAAATATTTCCCACATAGTGATGTGGCACGGTGCTTTGATAAAATAAATACAGGATCTTCAACCCGTCCCTTCGATCATAAATTACAAAATCCACATGTGAGAAAACACAATAATCATTTACTCGGCGAGGTGCACGCATTAAAACTTGCAATCATTGCAAATGATTCCGGTGCAACACAGCCATTAGATGTGACTACCTTAGGAGATTTAATTTATAACGACCTCGGCAATCCGGGCGATCCGGGTAACGGATTAACTCTGCGCAAACTTACGGCATTTGTGGATTCAGCGCTTACGTATTGTAAACATTTCGACTTGAATCCTGGTATTTATGCCAAGTTAGACACATGTATCAGCAGAATTAACCGGGCATTCGATGGACCGTATGTGGCTGTACGCTTAATGCCATTTTTGTTAGCCGGAACCCATACCGTTGGTGAAAGTCCATACATTCATCCAAATCCAACAATAACTCCCATAGCAAGGCGCGGCGTAGGATATTCAATCATCGATCAGCTTCCGGAATCTTCAACGTTGGAACAAAATTATCCCAACCCATTTAATCCAACCACAACTATTGAGTTTACACTTTTGGAGCCGAGTATCGTAACATTAAAAGTATACAATCTCCTCGGTCAGGAAGTGAAAACATTAATAGAGAATGAGTTGATGGAAGATGGGCTGCAAACGAACGATTTCGATGCGAGTGATTTGACTTCTGGTGTTTATTTCTATAAAATTACTGCGCAAGGCGTCGGTGAGAATCAGCAGCAATTTCAGGCAATCAAGCGAATGGTGCTGGTGAAGTAAATTCATAAACGATTGTAAAATGAAAAGCCCCGAATGATCGGGGCTTTTTTATTTAGCTAATATTTAAAAGTTAGTGATTACCTAAATTATAATAGTAATAGGTATCTTTTAATCCCCAAAATCCTTGTCACGCTTTCATCCTCATTCCTTTTTCCTCATAGCTGAAAATCCAGCCGGCAAGTTTGCCGGGATCTATTGCTTTGAAGTCATTCCAGTACTTGCTGTTGTTCAGGTAGCGTGAGCTTGTGTCGTTTACAGGAATATCCTGAGTCATCTTGAACATCGCCTGGAAGCGGGATTTCCATAGCTTCATATTTGCCACTCGCAAATCAACCCAGCCATCATGCGCCCAGAGATTTATATTTTTCTGACTAATTGATGCTTCATCATCTCCCTGACTTGCCGGAATCTTTATCTCATTAGCACGGAGTAGCGTCTTACCATCGGGCATGAGGATCGGAATGCCGATGGAGATTATCTTCGAGCGCAAATCGCTGTCAGATTCTATCTTCTTCTTAAGTTTCTTGGAGAGCACCGCTGCAGTTGCTTTCATAACATTGTGCATATCTTTGCAGCAAAGTTTGAGAAGGTATCCCTCGTACAGCAACTTTGAAAGCCGTGGGGGACCAAGCATTTCAAATGCAACACTATCGATCTGATGCTTTTTTTCCAGCTCGATAATTTGTTCCTTTGCACTATCAAATAGATATCCGGCACGATAAGTAGGACCAAGCGTTGCATTATCCAAAGCATTGATAATATCGTGCCCTGTATTTCCACCTTTGATTTCGTAGATAGTGTCTTCTGCGATTTCCTCGGGTGTAACGAATTCCATTTGTCCTGGTGTTGTAATTGCCTCGAACTCACCGCGAGAAAAGAGACCGTTTTCGCCTGTATCAATAAATACCGACTTTAATGTTTTATTAATTGGCTTGGCAAAGTTGTTCATGGTAAGGGGCAAGGTGCGCTTCAATTTTAATCCACGAGATGGCGGGCAATCGTATAGTTGAATGGGCTTTCCCCTCTTTTTTATCTCGCCATAAGCAACCCGTTTCCATGCGATGGCGGCTGTTGGTTTTATTTCTTTCGTGATAGGGGCATCGGGAGTGCGGCCCATAAGGAAAAGCAATAATGTGTGAGCGCCGGCGACAGACGATTTGCTAAGAAGAACGCTTGAGGGGCGCTCTTCGCTGTGCGTATATGGTATATTCAATCCCATACCGCCTGTGCCGCTTGTTCCAATCTTCACATAAATTTTTGTACCCGAAGCATGCATCGAGCGGTAAAGCAGCTGCACATGCCGGATGAGCTGTGGAATGTAAAGACTGCATAACAATCGCTCTGTTGAATCTATGAGGGCAACAGGTGCTCGCTGTGCTCTTTTTATTTTCTGGAGCACTACACGGGCATTCTTGAAAATATCCTGGTATGCTATTGCGGTTGCAGAATTGATGCAATCGATGATGATATTAGGTTTATACTTACTCACGACGCTGTAAATCGTTGAGCGATGAATTGCCTCTTCGTCAAACTCACCGAGGATATCATCAATTAGTTGTGCTCGCTTTTTGGGATCGTCGATGATATCTTCTCGTTTAATGTCTTTGAATATATGCCTAACGAAGATGTTTCCCCACCATGGGACGAAGAATTTTTTTCCGGCATTGGGAAATTCTGCACGCAGTGTTTTTACTGCCTCTTCCGCTTCGGAGCGCAGGAGGGAAGTTACAATTATTCTCTTTGGTTTTTCCGCAACAAGGTTTCGGCAAATTGCCATACCTACCAATCCGGCGCCGCCAAGTACCAATACTGATCGATTTTTAATATCCATAGAATTTTTGGGTTTCTATTATAATTGGTTGTTAAGCTTTTTCCACTACAAGGGCAGTTCCATATGCTAAAACTTCTGTTACACCTGCGGCGACTTCATTCGCATCGTATCTCATTCCTATGATAGCATTTGCACCAATCTGCTCGGCGTGCATAATCATGATTTCGTATGCTTCCTGACGGGCTTTTTCGCACAATTCTTGATAAAGAGAGATATTGCCGCCAAAAAGTGTTTGAATACCGGCGCCAATATTACCGATGAGCGACCTTGAACGTACAGTAATTCCGCGAACGATGCCTAATTGTTTCACAACCTTATACCCGTCAAGGGTAAATGCTGTAGTAATAAGTGAATGGTTCATAAAAGTATTCCTCACTTTAATTTTATCGACTTTACCATATTTTCAAATGTTGGAAAATACACATCCTTCTGCGGTGCGAAATAGTTAATCGTTACACGAACCACCTTGTCGTTCTTAACAGCAAAGTAAACTCGGCTATTGATGTCCCTCATTGGTGAGTAATCTGCAAAGAAAGCATTTTGATCATCGATCATCGCTTGTCCGGATGATTTCACTTTATATTTTCCCTTGTTTTGTTCCCATACTTTTTCGACCGAAAGTTTCTTTGCATCAAACACATCTATATTGATACTACAATCCAACCGATCGGCGCGCATACCCATCGCCAAATCGTTGGCGCCTTTCTTTGTTTGAACGAAATCAAGATTGTCAGGATATTGCATGGTGAAGAAATCGGATTTGTACGTTTCTATATTTCCTGAAGGAACCCAAACATCGGATTTCTTGGCAACAAAAACAGGCAGTTCCAACGAATTAATTATTGCGTTGAAAACATCTCCATGTGCGCCATAATGATTGCCGTATCCCATTTGTGTTAGTTTGTACATTGTTGTATCTCCCGGTATATAAAGCTCTATTCCTTGAATCATGGTTTTGGAAGTCACAGGAATCGAGTAGCGTACATTTATTGCTTGCTTACCTGCAACAGTAAGTGGTTCATCGGGCATGACTTGGATGTTTTGCCATGTTTCCTTTAAATTTTCTTTTCCTTCATTGAGAATCTCCTCTGGTGTTTTACCGGAATATCGAATTACTTCGACCGTAACCAGTGCACCTTCTTCACCCGTGCGAGGATCAATAAATTTATTTAAAACTTCTTGTGATTTTGCTAAAATTGCTTTGCCGGCTTGTCCAAAATTCTTCCAATCTTTCGGATACTTGATTTTAAATCCGTATGCCGGATCTCGGTAATCATTCATTTCCCCGACTGGCACCGATGCAATTTTTTTCTCGCAGCCAATGAAAAAGAATAGAACTGTAACGATAGTTAAAAAAGAGGATTTCATAGTGTTAAACTCCATTAAATGTTGGATAATTATAAAGATTCCTTATCGTATATATCAATATCCCCAGAAATCATTGGGGATAGAATATTAGGTTAAAAGATACAAAAAGTTTCTGAGAGTCTCAAGAAATAATATCATTGAGTTTTATCGATGGAACAAAGCCTTGCCGATTAAATCTATTCATTTCTGTACTTGCCCTCTTTACCTTAACCTACCAACTGTTTGATAATCCCGCCCTCTTTTCCTATATTCCTGAAAGATTATGGCATCCAAATCTCAACAAGCAAAACCTATCGGCGTTTTTGATTCAGGTATTGGTGGTCTGACCGTCGTTAAGGCATTGATGAAACAGTTTCCGCACGAAAACATAGTGTATTTTGGGGATACAGCACGAGTGCCGTATGGACCGAAATCCCCCGAAGTCGTTCGTGAGTATGCAGCACAAGATACGGATTTTTTGGTGAAGCACAACGTGAAGATGATTGTGGTTGCGTGCAACACCGTATCATCCGTTGCGCTTGAGGTTGTACAAAAACATTCGCGCGTTCCTGTTGTCGGCGTTATTTTCCCGGGGGCAAAAGCAGCAGTAGAAGCAACTATGAAGAAAAGAATAGGCGTTATTGGTACGGTCGGTACAATTAACAGTAATGCTTACACAAATGCAATCCGACAGTTTGATGCGTCGGCAACTGTGATTGGTCAGCCGTGTCCACTATTTGTACCTTTGGCAGAAGAAGGGTGGATTGACCATAAGGCGACAGAGATGATTGCTAGAGAATACCTTTTTCCCCTTAAGCTTCAGAAAATTGATACGCTGGTTCTCGGCTGTACTCATTATCCTATCTTAGGAAAAGTAATAAAGTCGTTCTTCGCTGATAATATAATATTGATCGATTCAGGTGAAGCAACAGCCATTGAGGTTGAGCGAGTTTTGGATGAGCACGAGCTTCGTAACTCGAGCACTTTAAAAGCCAACGTCCAATTTTTTGTTAGCGATATCCCATATCGATTCATGGAGATAGGGGAGAGATTTCTGGGACAGAAATTGGGAAGGGTGCGAAAGGCAGAAGGATTTTTTTGATTTCGGATTATGGATTTCGAATTGAATGTACTGAGGAGTTTGATTTATTATGACAAAAGACCAAATCCTAATGATCTTTAAACAAACTAATGCATTATTGGAAGGGCATTTTCAATTGACTTCTGGATTGCATAGTCCGCAGTACTTTCAATGTGCAAAAGTGCTGCAACATCCAAAATATACAGAAGTATTATGCAGCATGATAACAAATCATTTTCGAAGAAGTTCAGCCGATGTTGTGATAGCACCTGCGTTAGGTGGAATAGTTGTTGGTCAGGAAGTTGGCAGACTGCTTAACCTCAGAACAATGTTTGCTGAAAGAAAAGATGGCAAGCTTGAGATTCGTCGTGGTTTTGAAATTAAACAGGGCGAGAAGGTTATTGTATGCGAAGATGTTATCACCACAGGCGGCTCGGTTCAGGAAGTTATCGACATTGTTCAAAGGCAGGGCGGTCAGGTGGTTGGTGTAGGTGCCATTGTTGATCGTAGTGGTGGAAAAGTGAAATTCAATGATCTATTCGCAACGATGACAATGGATGTTGTGGTGTACAAACCGGAAGAATGTCCATTATGCAAAGAAGGAAGTGCCATTGAAAAACCCGGAAGCAGAGGAAACAAATGATTCGAGATTTTGATGAAGCTTAAACTGCTTAAACGAAATATGGTTTACGAAGGACGGGTCTTCAAAGTAATCGTGGACGACGTTGAGTATCCATCCGGCAACATATCTGTCCGCGAAGTCGCGGAGCATTCAGGCGGTGCGGTTGTGCTGGCAGTATTTCCTGATCGTCAAATTATTCTCATCAACCAGCATCGTTATCCATTCGATAAATTCATCTGGGAATTACCAGCAGGTAAGCTGCATGATGGAGAAGATCCATTGCACTGCGCCCAGCGCGAATTGGAAGAAGAAACCGGATATAATGCACGTCAATGGGAAAAATTGATATCCATCTATACTTCTCCGGGGTTTTGTAGCGAAATACTCCACATCTTTCTTGCAACAGAATTATCGGAATCTCCGGGTGGCAGAAAACTTGAAGAAGGTGAAGAAACTATGACGATGAAAATTATTCCGATGACCGATGTGATCGGAATGATCGAGAATCAGGAAATTCTTGATAGTAAAACAATCTGTGGTATCTTACTCGGTGATCGAATCTTAAGAAAAATGTAACTCATATCGCATATCTCACATATCATATCAAATTATGAATCCAACCGAAATAATCCGTAAGAAACGCAGCGGTGAGAAATTAACTCGTACTGAAATTGAATTCATGATAAACGGTTACTTGCAGGGTAAAGTTGCTGATTACCAAATATCGGCATTCCTGATGGCGGTGTATTTCCAGAAAATGGATTTCGATGAGACAACAATACTCACAGACGTCATGCTGCATTCCGGTGTCGTAGTCGATTTATCATCCATTCAAGGAATTAAAGTGGATAAGCATTCAACGGGTGGAGTCGGAGATAAAGTTTCACTTATACTTGCACCAATGGTCGCAGCTTGTGATGTTCCTGTTCCGATGATCTCAGGACGTGGACTCGGACATACCGGCGGCACGTTGGATAAATTAGAATCCATCCCCGGTTTCCGGACAAATCTTTCTATTAAAGAATATCAGGCAGTTATTTCAGAAATCGGTCTTGTAATGATAGGTCAGACAGATGAGATTGCTCCGGCGGATAAAAAGATGTACGCACTTCGTGATGTAACCGGCACTGTTGAAAGTATTCCACTGATAGCGGCAAGTATCATGAGTAAAAAAGTTGCGGAGGGTATCGATGCACTAGTGCTCGATATCAAAACAGGAAGGGGAGCTTTTATGCAGCACAAAGATGATGCGATTGAGCTTGCCAAAACTTTGATCGCGGTAGGAGAAAAATTTGGAAAGAAGACGATCGGATTTTTGACCGACATGAACCAGCCATTAGGTTACGCTATCGGAAATTGGTTAGAGGTTGTTGAATGCATTGAATGTATGCAGGGGAAAAATGTCCCAGACCTCATGGAGGTAACTTACGTGCTGGGCGGTGCGATGGTAATGTCAGGCGGAAAAGTCGGAAGCATCGAAGAAGGAATATCCAAATGCAAAAATGTACTTCAATCTGGGAACGCGATGGATAAATTCAAAGAGCTAGTGCGTAGGCAGGGGGGAGATGTATCATTCATACATAATCCGGAAAAATATCCAAAGAGTAAATATACAATTGAAGTGAAGAGTACTTCTAAGGCTTATATCCAGAATATCGATGCACTTGAGGTAGGATTCATCAGTATTATGCTCGGTGCCGGAAGAATGAAAGTCGACGATGCGATTGACCCGAAAGCTGGCATTATCCTTAAGAAGAAAGGCGGTGATAGTGTAGATGCTGGAGAGACATTAGCTGTTATTTTTACCGATAAGAAGGATATCCTCGAATCTGCCGCCCATAGAATGGAAAGGGCTTTTAGCATCGCAACAGAACCATCGGTATCATCGCCATTGATTCGATCAATGATCGATGTTAAAGGTGTTCATGCGTGGCATGCTTGTGTTTGAATTCTATGTTTTTATTGACTATTTTCTAGTAATGATGAGGAATTCGATACGATTAAAGAATTTTAAATAATTCACAATTGTTTCATTCACTAGTGGAGTATTTATGCTATTACCAGAGAAAAACAATCAGATAATTTCGCTTGATGAGGCGAGCAAATTAACAAGTAAATACAGAGAACAAGCAAAAGCCGATGCCATCAAAGGTGGATTGTTCTGGAAAGAATACGTCCAAAAACTTCTCGACCAGCCCGCTTGTGTTGCGATGCGATATTATCATGCGATTGATGACAAAGGTAATCCCACAATTATACTTTCAGGGATTGATGCCAATGGTGATGATTTAACAGGTGGTATTCTATTAGAATTCGGACCTATCTGTCCCCCCTGGTGTCCTTCTAATAAAGAATTAATTAGTTAAACAATATTCAATGGATAAAATCATAACAATACTCTTTCCTTGCTCAGTCGCAGTTCCGCTTTTATTTGGTATTTTCAAGTACGGAAGACTTGAGAGTGATTTGAGAATAGTTGTGATGTTCCTCGGATTCGATACATTAGCCCAAACATATTTAGCAGCGACCGCATTGATGCATATTAAAAATCTGTGGATAACGCATATTTTTACGTTCATCGAATACATTTTTTTGATTGCTATCTTCTCGCAATGGCAAAGAAAATTGCTTATTAGATGGTTGATGTTTTTTAGTATCCCATTAATTATCGCAATCGCTATTTTTGATATGTTTCGATTAGAAAACTTAAACATGTTTAATATTTATACTAGACCCATATCTAGTATCTTGATGTTGGGTGTTCTCGGATTAACGCTATTTGAATTTAACAAGGAAAGTACTACTCTATTATCAAGAAATCCACGTTTCTGGATTATTCCTCCTGTATTTGTTTCTATTATAACGACAATGACTGTTTTCGCTGTTGGAAATTATTTATTGCTGAATTTCCCTAAATCCTTTTTTGATATCTATCGAGTTATGATGATAATAAATATGATTTCCAACATTTTTTACATAGGAGTATTCTTGTGCCCGAGCCAACAACCGAAATCTGGTGGTTAATAATCGTTGGTACTACTGCACTTCTGATGCTCAGCAGTATTTTTATCGTCACAGTCTATTTCAATCAGAAGCGTTTCATCGCCTCCCAAAAAGAGAAGTTAAAAATACTCGAAGAGGGCAAGCAGCAATTAAAAGAATCGCACGATAAGCTGCGGCAGCTTGCTGCACATCTGCAATCGGTGCGGGAAGAAGAGCGTACACATATCGCACGTGAAATTCATGATGAGCTTGGTCAGATGTTGACGGCTCTGAAGATGGATGTAGCCCTCCTTCAACGAAAAGTTAAAAATGTTAATCCTAATCTGGATGAAGCTGTTAACGATATGCACTCGATGTCTGGGCTGATTGATGATACAATCAAATCGGTGCGCAAAATTGCTACTGAACTAAGGCCGGAAATACTTGACGAGCTTGGTATTAAGGACGCCATCGAGTGGGCAACTCAAATGTTCCAAAATAGAACCGGAATCGAATGTACATTTGTCACAAATCTGAATGAATTGAATCTCAGACGTGATCAAACGACTGCCCTTTTTAGAATATTACAAGAAACTCTCACTAATATTACCCGTCATGCGAATGCAACTGAAGTGAAAGTAAACTTGAATCGCGAAGATAACGAATTAATGATGGAGGTTGCTGATAACGGTAAAGGAATAACTGATCCTGATCCCAAAGGAGAGAAATCTTTCGGGATTCTCGGGATGAAGGAGCGTACTATACTGTTAGGCGGTGAATTTAAAATCCAGGGTATATCAGGCAAAGGTACAAAAGTTATTGTTAGGATGCCGATAGATAACTTAGAGGATCTGAATTTTGAGAAAGCATGAAGATAATTAATTACTCTTCCCATCTTTCAACGTGTGTTAATTCATTATCATAAATATATACTCTAGGGAAACATTCAAATGATAAAGATACTAATTGCCGATGATCATCCACTAATCCGGGAAGGTTTGAAAAAAACTCTAAGAGAAGAACATGATGTTGAGGTTGTATGTGAAGCGAGGAACGGTAGAGAAGTTCTCGATCTCATTGATAAACATGATTTGAATGTGATTGTTATGGATTTATCGATGCCCGGCATCAATGGTTTGGAAGTGCTAAGCGAATTGAAGAAAAAAAAATCTCGACTGCCCGTCCTCATTTTAAGCATGCATCCCGAGGAACGTTTCGCTATACGAGCATTTAGAGCGGGAGCCGCCGGATATTTGACGAAAGAGAATGCACCACAAGAATTGATAAATGCTATCCGCAAAGTTGTCACTGGTGGAAAGTACATTACCCCTTCAGTCGCAGAGCAATTAGCAATTGAATTAGAAAATAACACTAATAAGCTTCCACATGAAATTTTATCAAATCGTGAATTAGAAGTTCTTTGTATGATTGCATCAGATATCTCAATAAATGACATTGCCGAAAAACTCTGTCTGAGTGTCAATACCGTTCATTCATATCGGTCACGTATATTGGAAAAGTTAAAAATGAAAACCGATATTGAACTTACACACTATGCCTTTCTGCACCACCTGATCGATCCGCTATAAAACCAAATCCCTCTATCCGTTTCCTTTAAAAAATACCCCTTCTTAGCTCTATTTTCAATATATAATCGTGTCACAGAAAATGTGGCAACCATTTGGTTGAATATGCTACAAGAAAATCACAAATTCTGCTCTACCATATTTGGAATCTATAGTGTAGATTAATGATGTGGATTAGATGGTGAATATTCAGGGGCTTGGATAATGTTGATATGGGTGGAATTATAATGTTATCCAAGCCTAGGGATTTAAAATAAATAGAAGGAAAAAGCATGAAAATTATTGTCGCTGATGATTCCGCCTTGGTGCGGGGGCGCATTTCGTCATTTTTATCGGTTATTGATGGAGTGGAAATTGTTGGAAATGCCGGCGATGGTCAAACCCTAATTGATTCATTCGATAATGCGAAACCGGATGTTTTGGTCCTCGATTTTAAGCTATTTAAAAATTATCGTACTGCTATTTTTAATAAGATAAAGAATTGTGTTGTTGCCCCGATTTTAATATTACTTACAAACAATTCTTATCCTCAGTATCGGAATAAATATCTGGACGCTGGTGTGGAATTCGTTTTTGACAAATCTATTGAGTTTGAAAAGCTTGTTCATCTCATATCTGGACGGATACTACGGCAAGTTGCATAATTATGAGGCGAAGGGTGAATTGAAACCGAACCAGCGCGGAGGGGCGCTCTCTTGGGGTAATACGTAAAAGGGACGGGAGGTCCCTTTTTGCGTAAATTCTAAATTTTCTTCAATCAATTTTTAAAATTGTGGGCATATCCATAAAATAATAAACGAGCAAGCTAACAATGTTTATTAGTTTGCATTTTACATCCCCTTTGTAACAATTCCAACATCTCCTTATGAACTTTACCATTGGTAGCAAGTATTTGGTTATCGTAAATGCTAAAATGCTTACCAGAAAAATCTGTAATAAATCCCCCTGCTTCCTTTACTAATAATGCCCCCGCCGCCATATCCCACGGATTGAGAGCAACTTCCCAAAAGCCATCGTATCTGCCTGCCGCAACGTAAGCCAGATCAATCGCTGCCGAACCCATCCGACGAACTGCCTGTGCGCTCAGCAGGAAGGTTACAAAATGTTCAACCGCATTATCGGGATTCTCAGTTATGTTGTAGGGAAATCCGGTGACAAGCAGACTGCGATTTAAATATCCGACCTGCGATACTTTAATCCTTTTTCCATTCAGAAGGGCACCATTTCCTTTTTCCGCCGTGAATAATTCATCCAAGTTGGGATCATAAATAACACCTGCTATAATTTCGTTTTTCCACTCGACACCAATCGAAACGCAAAACACAGGTAAACCGTGAGTGAAGTTTGTCGTTCCATCCAACGGATCGATTATCCATTTATAATCGGAGGAATTCCCTTTCTTGCCCCCGGTCTCTTCTGCAAGTATGTCGTGTTGCGGAAAATGTTTCTTGATGATCTCTATTATTATTTCCTCGGAGCGTTTATCGATATCAGTGACGAGGTTTCTCTCTTGCCCTAATTTCTCCCGGATGTCTTTTATATGACCGAGATTTTGTTTAAGAAATCTTCCTGCGAGTTTAGCGGCTTCTACTGCAATGTTGAGCATATTAAATTCTATGGTGTTATCATGATTATTTCTAAGACGGTCGATCAAACCCTCTTTTACCTAATAGTTTCTTCAATTGTTCCATATTCTTCTGATTAATTCTGAACGTGATTTTAACAGAATTATCTTCGTACTCTTTGGTAATAATATTTGCAATCTCGTAAAGTTTTGCAATCGTCCGATAGTCTGATTGTTGGATGGTTAATGTATAATTAACAGTTCCTGAATCTAAGATCTGGAGGAGTTTTTCTTTTAAACTTGAAATATTGATACCACGTTCTGCAGAGATAAAGACAAAATCTTTGTACTGTGTTGTGAGTTCATGAATTATTGATCGATCTCTAAGTTTGTCTATCTTATTGAACACGAGAATAGTTGGTTTGCCGGCAGTATGGAGTTCTTCCAGCGTGCTGTTAACTATTGAGATCTGCTCTTCAAATTTTGGATGACTGATATCGATTACGTGAAGAAGGATATCTGCTTCAGCGGCTTCTGCGAGAGTACTTTTAAATGAAGCAATTAAATGTGATGGAAGCTTTCGGATAAAACCCACTGTGTCTGACAGAAGAATATTTTTAGATGAAGAAAGTGAAACCATGCGAACTGTGGTATCAAGCGTGGCAAAAAGGCGATCTTCGATGAGCACATCGGCTCCGGAAAGTAATTTTAACAGTGTAGATTTTCCTGCATTGGTATATCCAATCATTGCTACACGGGGGTGTTCCTTCCTGCCTTTACGTTGTACCTCGCGTTCTTTGTTGATGCTTTTAAGTTTTTCTTTCAGGTGACTGATGCGCGCACGAATTGCTCGTCGGTCGGTTTCAATCTGTTGTTCGCCGGGACCCTTCGTTCCCACACCGCCATATTGTTTTGATAGATGTGTCCATTGTCTTGTTAAACGTGAAAGAAAGTATTGAAGCTGGGCAAGCTCGACCTGCGTCATCGCCTCTTTGGTTTTAGCGCGGGAAGCAAAGATATCAAGTATCAATCCGCTTCGATCAAGAATTTTACATTTTATATACTTTTCCAGATTACGAACCTGAACAGGTGATAGATCATCATCGAATATGACCAGATTGATCTGTTCTCTATCAACAATCTCACCAATTTCCTTCGCCTTGCCACTTCCGATGAATGTTGCCGAATCGATTCGCTCACGATCTTGAATGATTTTATGTAAAACTTGAGCACCCGCTGTGTCTGCTAATAAAGTGAGTTCATCTAAATATTCACCGACCTGACTGCGTCGACTTTGTTTAGTGATAACACCGACTACGATTGCTGTTTCCGGTTGATTTGTGAGTAGTAATTTCATCTCATCACGTTTGTTGGGATGACTTTCTGCTATCACGTGCAATAAGCATTTCCAAGATTGCCATAAGCAAAGCAAGCCCGATGCAGTACTTCCACAGCTCAATACCAAAACGTGATTGTAGTATTGTAGCTTGAAGTGCATCGCCTGGTTTTGAAAAATGCACCACGGATGGACTAATACCCCAATAGGTCATCCATTTTTCAAGTCCATCCTGTTTAGCTCTCCTAGTATCCGACTCAAGGTTGTTGGTATTTGCAGTAAAAATAAAAAATGGTGAGGTCGCGTTTTTCATTTCATAGAAGCCAGGTACAGCCAAATTTTTTAATGCAAAGGAAAAAGACCTATTCACTTCACCGTGATGCATTTGCGCGATTGGCTGAATCAGCTCTTCTAAACCATTTGGTGTGATTAATTTATATTGTTTCTCTGCTGTTTGGGAAATCATTCTCCTCAACGATATTATAGGATCCTCGCCGGTAAGGTACGATGCTTTGTTTTCCTCGCGCGGAGAAACATAAATCATCGATCTATAAACAAGAGGCGCGAACATACCTTTAAGTGGAAAATCTGACCATGAGAGATTGGGGGCAACTGAAAAGAAAAGTATTTTGCCGCTTCCAAAATTATATTCAGAAAGGAAAGGGCTGCCATCGCTCATCGAGATTATAGTTCGTTCGTGTTTGCTAACCTGATGTTTAAGCATCCGCGAAATCACTGGAGATTCAATTGCG
>CAYGZC010000355.1:0-4406 GCA_964354225.1 uncultured Chlorobiaceae bacterium
AATATGCTGGGTTCCGTTTCCATGATGAACGTCCCAGTCGATGATTGCTATGCGTTCAGCATTATATTTACGTTGAGCGTAGCGAGCGGCAACTGCAACATTGTTAAGGAGACAAAACCCCATCGCTTTGTCGCGTTCGGCATGATGACCTGGCGGACGAACAGCACAAAAAACATTTTGGAGCAATCCATTCATCACGGCATCTGTAGCAGCAAGCACTCCACCGGCAGCAAGCAGTGCAATTTTATATGATTCGCTGCAAGATTGAGTGTCGCCGCCGTCCAAAGTTGCCATTCCCTGCGAGCATGCTTGTCGAAGATACTTTAGATGTTCCAAAGAGTGTGCAAGAAGCAGCCATTCCTCTGGCGCCTCATCAATAATCAAATGTTGAAGCTGTTGCCAGAGTTTGATTTCTTTTAGATGGTTAGTTATCGCCTTCAATCGCTTGGCACACTCCGGATGACCCGGTCCGGTATCGTGGTCAAGAAAACGATCATGATAAACAAATCCTGTCTTTGATTTCATTTTGAATTTGATATAATAAATACTTTGAAAAGATAAGGATAGTTTTTATCACCTTCAAGTTTCAGCAACAATTGTGTATCACCTGCTGATTTTATATATTGAGTAACCTTATTTTTCATCTCCCAAAACTCGCATGACAGAAAACGCATATTCAGGTATTTTAGAAATTGAAGGCAAACACGGAGGAAGTCTCAGACAATTATCACTTGAGATGGATCGTCGTCCGGATGACCCCCGAATAGCAGCACAGACCATCACGGAATACAGACTGCGTGAAGCTTGTCTCGTTTCTTGCACAACAAAACTAGGGCATCGGGGGATACCGGAAATCGCAACCGTGCGCACCATTAATGGACTCCATCCGGAGAAATGGAAGAAAGTTGAAGATTTTTCCCGACGCACCGCTGTTGATCCGAGCGAACGGATTCGTCTGACAACCGGTCCTTCAGATATTTCTATGAGAGTCGTTGATCTGCTTTGTCCGATTGGCAAAGGTCAGCGGGCGCTGATTGTTTCTCCGCCGAAAGCAGGGAAGACGATGTTAATGCAGCAGCTTGCGCTTGCAGTCAGCACAAATCATCCGGAGATAGATTTAATGGTGCTTCTTGTGGATGAGCGTCCCGAGGAAGTCACAGATATGCGGCGATCCATTAAAGGGGAAGTATTTGCAAGCTCGAACGATAGCGATAGAGAAAGCCATGTGAGAATTGCACGGCTTGTGTTGGAATACGCGAAGCGAAAGGTGGAAGTAGGGAAGGATGTTGTGTTGCTACTCGATTCGTTAACAAGAATGGGACGGGCATTTAATGCGGTTCAGCGAAGCAGTGGCAGAACGATGTCGGGTGGTGTGGATATCCGTGCGCTTGAAATCCCGAAGAAGATTTTCGGTTCGGCGCGGGCACTCGAAGATGCCGGTTCTCTAACAATCATCGCAACCGCACTTATCGAAACAAATTCTCGTATGGATGAATTGATATTCGAAGAGTTCAAAGGTACAGGCAATATGGAGCTTGTTCTTGATCGCGAGCTTGCTGATATGAGAGTCTTTCCGGCAATTAACATACCCAAATCCGGAACACGACGCGAGGAATTATTATTTGGAGATGAGACAGCAAAATATCAAACGCTGAGGCGTGCACTTCATCGGATGAAACCAAAAGATGCGATGCTCACCATGCTCAAGGCAATCGATAAATTTCCATCAAATCAAAAACTATTATCGCAAATCTCAAACATCCTTTACGATGAATGAAGATTGCGCATAACGTTCCAAATCATTTCAATTTCTGGCGTACGGTTTACAGTCACGGTTGGTGTGCACTTCCCCCGTTTGCAGTTGATAAAGAGAATAACCATTTAAGTAGGATTCTTGAATTATCCAGCGGGAAGAAAATAATAGCCGAGATTGCTCAATCATCAAAAGGGAAATTAAACATCTCAACGACCGCCGTTATATCTGTAAAGGAAAAGCAGGATATTATCGCTCAAGTAAATACTTGCTTGCGATTGGATGAGGATTACTCAGAGTTTTACAATGAAGCAAAAAAGCACAAAGATTTCCAGTGGGTTCCTAAAACCGGAGCCGGCAGACTTCTCCGCTCACCGACTGTTTTTGAGGATGTGGTTAAGATGATATGTACAACCAATTGCAGTTGGGCACTCACTGAAATCATGGTTGGAAATCTGTGCAAGAAATTAGGATTGAAAGTTGACGATAGAGGATGGACGTTCCCAAAACCCGAAGCGATTGCAGATACTACGGAGAAATACCTGCGCAAAGAAATTCGTGCCGGATACCGAGCACCTTATCTTTTAGAGCTCTCACGCAAAGTGGCAAAGGGAACATTAGACATTGAAGCTTGGAGAACGATTGATATACCGACGAATGAACTTTTTAATTTAGTACGATCAGTTAAAGGAGTTGGTCCGTATGCCGCCGGTAATATCCTTAAGCTCCTTGGTAGGTACGATTACTTAGGAATCGATAGCTGGTGCCGCAAGAAATATTTTGAGATTCATCGCAATGGAAGAACGGCGAGCGATAAAGTGATTGAAAAACATTATAAATCGTTCGGGAAGTGGCAGGGACTTTTCTTCTGGATGGATGTTACCAAACATTGGTACGATAAGAAATTCCCATTCTAACGGAGTTAGAAAACTAATTGCTAAAAACATCTGAAAAATTATTTCATAACACTAAAACCCGTCACGCTGAGACTTCGGCGTGAGCTCAGTCGAACGCTTGTCGAAGCGTGAAATTGAGTCGGAATGTCATGGTTCGACAGGCTCAGCATGACCCTTACTTTATTTATCAGATGTCTCTGCTACATATTAGTTAAGTTCTAACCCTTGTCTATTATCTCCCCATCCTTATTTTCTTAATGTGCAAAATCAATAAATGGGATCGGTGGGAAAGTTAAAATGAAAATACAAAATGTTATCCATCCTAACATTTGGCGATTAGGTGTGAGTGGAGTTTCATCATTTATTTCCGGGTGTTTTAGCTTGATAACGAAATAAAGAATTGCAGCCCAGAGCAGCCAGCCCATTGAGGCAAGATAAAGTTTTGAACTGAAGAACGGTATGAAGCTAAGTGAGCCAACAGCGATTAGAAGTATGAAAAATGTTTTTGCAATAACACCCTGCTTCTTTCCACCTATGAGTGCATATATTACATGACCACCATCTAATTGACCTACCGGCATTAAGTTGAGCGCTGTAACAAACAAACCGAACCAACCGACACAAAGATAAGGATAGTGATAGATTTCGTTCATTGGCGGGATAAAACCATTTGAAGAGAAAAGCTTTGTCATGCCATAGAAGAAGATTGATTGCCCGAATGTTAATCCATTTTCTGGAATTTCTCCTGATGGTAAATATTCGGGGTGGATTGTATAAATGTACGATTTATCCGGGAGTGTTAGAAAACCATACACAAGTATAAGTATTGTAACGATAAACCCGGCGATTGGTCCCGTAATGCCGATATCAAATATAGATTTCTTTGATGATAATCTTGAGCGAATACGAATTACCGCACCAAGTGTGCCGAATGGATTTACAAGAAACGGCGGTGCGGGAATATAATAAGGAAGCGTAGTGCTGATATTGTGATACTTTGCTGCAAAGTAATGTCCAAACTCATGAGCCGATAACATCGCTAATATACTGATTGAATAGGGAAGACCATACCAAAAATTAGCAAGCTCAAGCGGATCTTTGTTTAACCACATCACTCCGGCAAGTGTTGTAGTGAAAAATGTGAGAACAAAAAGAGCAATGTGCAGAGTGTATGACCAGAATTTTTTCAAAGCTACTGTTTCCGAAATTATTTAAACGGTAGATTAAGATACTGAAATTTTATTTGATTTAAAATGATATGAGGTGTGAAGCGACTATATTATGAGCAGATCTAAAATCTCAATCGAATAACCACTTAGAGGATTGTAGAGCGAAATTTATTTCGCTGGTTGCTCGAACTAAAGTTCGAGTTACACACAAGTAGTCGAGATGAAGCAATGATTTCAAGCCGAAAGGAAGTCGTCCGGCGTGATGTCTGCTTGTTTCAGTATAGCCCGGAGTGTACCTTCAGGCATACAGGCTGTGCAAAAAGAATAATTTGTCACTCTGAGCGCAGCGAAGAGTCTCAAAAATCAATCAGATTCTTCTCCCGCCTTCGGCGGAATCAGAATGACAGGATGGCGTTCCCAGATTGAGCTTCAAACAGTTTCCTGCAAACGTCTCTTGCAATCTCAAGTGCTTCAGTTACCGTTCTGCCCTGGGCAACAAGTCCTTGTACATCATCCGAAGTAGCGAGGTACAAATCTTCAGGAAGTTTTTCGATGTGGATTTTGATAATGCGTTCCATGTCCGATCCA
>CAYGZC010000356.1:0-3019 GCA_964354225.1 uncultured Chlorobiaceae bacterium
AATTGCATGTGCATTCTGTGGATTGTGCTATGCTGAATTTGCATCAAGCGTTCCGATTTCGGGAAGTGCATACACTTACTCGTATGCAACTCTTGGTGAACTTGTTGCCTGGATTATCGGATGGGATTTGATAATCGAATATGCCGTTGGTAACGTTGCAGTAGCCATTGCATGGGCGGCATATTTTCATCAATTATCTGAAGGAATTGGCTGGCATATTCCAGCGTGGCTCGCTGTTGATTATCGCTCTGCTGCACAAGCCGGTGCTTCAGTAATTCAAGCTAGTGGGCAAGTTGATCCCTCCATTGCATTATTTTATAAAGCATGGGTCACTCATCCATCTGTTCTTGGAATTCCGATCATCTTCAATTTTATAGCTGCTTCGATTGTTGCTATGATCACCTGGCTTCTGGTAATTGGAGTGAAAGAATCTGCACGTGCCAATAATATTATGGTTATTATCAAGCTGATCATTCTGTTCTTTTTCGTTTATTCTGGTGTTAAATACGTGAAGCCCGAAAATTGGTCACCATTTATGCCCAATGGTTTTTCAGGAGTATGGGTTGGTGCAAGTTTAATTTTCTTTGCTTACATCGGATTTGATGCTATATCAACAGCTGCTGAGGAATGTAAGCGACCCGAGCGTGATATGCCGATTGGCATTATCGGGTCGTTAGTGATCTGTACGTTAATCTATATTGTAGTAGCGGCAGTCTTAACTGGTATGGTTCCTTGGACTCAACTCGGAGTTGCAGATCCGCTTGCTGCTGCATTCGCCTATGTTGGTGCTGATATCTCTGCGGGTATTGTTGCCGCAGGCGCTGTTGTTGCCATGACCGCTGTGTTGTTAGTGTTTCAATATGGCCAACCCAGAATATTTTTCTCAATGTCGAGGGATGGTCTTTTGCCACCGTACTTTGCTAAGGTACATCCCAAATTTCGAACACCACATATAACAACAATTTGGACAGGTGTCGTGGTCGCAGCAATTTCTGCAGTTGCAAATATTAACGAGATTGTAGAGCTAACGAATATTGGGACTCTCTTTGCATTTGTTCTTGTTTGCCTGGGTGTTATTATTCTTCGCTATAGGGAACCGGATAGGCCGCGAGCGTTTAAAACTCCTTTTGTACCATATATTCCACTTCTCGGAATTGGATCGTGTATTTATCTGATGCTCGGTCTTCCTTGGATTACATGGTGGCGTTTCATGATCTGGCTATGTGTGGGGATGGTGATTTATTTCTTTTATGGATTTAAGAAAAGTAAATTAAGGCAGAGTATAATATCCTGATTTATAAAAAGTGGAGCAGTATATAAGTGGAATGAGACGTACCGGGGAATCCAATTGTGTTTTGGTGCATCAAATTTAAAAATATTGTAAATTCAGAATACGCATATTCATTATTCATGTCAAACTAATTTATGAAAGGGAAATATCATGTTATCTAAAGTAATGCAAGACGCTGTCAATGAACAAATCAATCAAGAGATGTATTCATCATATCTCTACTTGGCAATGGGAACTCATTTCATGGTAGAGAATCTTCCGGGATTCGCTAACTGGATGAATGTTCAATCGAAGGAAGAATGGTCGCATGGGATGAAATTGTATAAGTATGTTTTCGACCGTGGCGGTAATGTTGTGCTCAAAGCGATAGCTCAGCCGCCAACGAAATATAAATCTCCGCTTGATATCTTCAAACAGGTTTTCGAGCATGAGAAAAAAATAACCCAGCTCATCAACAAGCTCTATGAGCTTGCGATCAAACAAAAAGATTATCCAACCGAGATGATACTGCATTGGTTCATCAATGAGCAGGTAGAGGAGGAGAAGAATGATACCGAAATAATTTCCCAATTAGAGATGATCGGTGACTCTGCTGCAATGTTAATGATGTTGGATCGGAGATTAGCCGAGCGGAAATAAGGCGAATAGTAATCAGGCAAAATTAAAAGGGGTCGGATGTACCGACCCCTTTTCTATTCTTAGATTAAATCTGATGAAATTTAGTCCTTGCTAACATCGAAAACCAAAAGCTTATTGTTGTTATTGATTTAGCTTCTTCGATGCGATGCTGTAGAACAGAACCAGCCCAATACCAACAAATAAACAAAGCAGTCCGATGATTACACCCTCATCAGTGTTATATTGGGCATGAAGGAAATTCCCCAGCACAATGGCAACTCCGGCAAGGACGAAAAGAATTCCCCACTTCAACGATGCCAACGGATCCCGTTTGATTTCTCTGTGGTACATTGCTTTGATCTCATCGTTGGTCAAACCTTTTTCAATCATTGTGACTCGTTCCCGATGTCGGGTGACTATCCAAATAATGAAGACCGCAGCTACGGACAAAAACATGGTTATTGGTATTAAAACTTCTTCTGCGCCCATTTTCAAATCCTTTCAGAAAATTAAATTGAATATTATTTCTTCTTTATCTTTTGACTGCATATAAATCAGCAAGGTTTCACTTTCTCAAAATTATTTTGTAATATAAACCGTGAAACCCTGTTCCTAATATCGGGGTCTAAAGAAACAAAAGGACATATGCCCCAATCGGATAACGAAATCATCGAACGGATACGTAACGGAGCGAAGCATCATTACGCTCAGCTTGTTGATCGGTATAAAGATAGGGCTTTTACACTTGCAGTGCGGATGTTGAAGAATAAAGAAGATGCTGAGGAAGCTGCTCAGGATGCGTTCATTCGAGCATATAACGCTTTAAACAGGTTTGAAGGGAAGGCACGATTTGGTACATGGTTTTACAGGATTTTGTACAATGTATGCCTTACCCGGCTTGGCAAACGGAAAGAGCAATTCCAGCGGCTGGATTATGATGACGATATAGATTATAATGGGTTTGAGTCTGCTTTTACGACATCTGATTTTAATGAATATGAAACGAATGATATGGTCGAGTTTGTGAAAAAAACTATGGAAGCGCTTCCTGAAAAATACCAAACCATACTTTCACTTTTTTACCTTCAGGATTTATCGCATGAAGAAATT
>CAYGZC010000357.1:0-10960 GCA_964354225.1 uncultured Chlorobiaceae bacterium
GAAACCCTGTTTAACACGCTCTGCAAAATTATAAGTTATCTTTGATAACCTGTCCGTTTTATGTTTCTTTGTCCCGGATTGTGTTAGGGTAACAACACAAAATATTATAATTGAAAATGTGATCCACCTTTTCATAAATATTTATCCTATTGATTTCATTTAAATTATCAATCCCAATTAAGCTTGAGACCGAATATAATCTGGCGAGGGGCTTCAAAGTTTGTAGGATCCAGAAGCCGCTGCTCTGCTTGGCGATAAGGTACAATAACTTTACTTGATGGATCGCTAGGATCAAGATCACCATATTGATAAACCCGACCTGTGTAATTGAAGATTGAAGCTCCTGTAGGATTTTTTCGGTTCAACAAATTAGTAATATCGAGTGTCATTAATAAATTTATCGTCTCAAAAAGGTTGAAGCCCTTGTAAAGTGAGAGATTGACAGTCGAAGTGTATGGACCCGTTTCACTGTTGATACGACGATTATATTGAATTTGATTTTCGTGAGATGCGCTGGCAGAATAACCATTATACGGGAGACCACTTCCATAACTCCAGGTTACCGATATACCATAGTTATTTACAAAAGGTAATCCAAAGAAATGCCCCTCTTCTCTCGGACCCACACGATACGTTGCGAACATATTAGCAGTGTGGTTTTGATCCCAATTGAGGCGGGTTTCGCGTGCGAGCTGGAATTCTTGCGGCCTGAAAATAGCCGCGTTCTTATTAGAGGATCGACCTTTGGCAATTTGATATGAATAGCTAAGGGCGATTGAAAAATTACCTGCAAAAGCTTGATTAAGAGTGAAATCGAAACCACGCGAGCTTGCATAATCGAGGTTCTTATAAAAAAAGTAAGTCCCTCGCGGTACACTAGTTTCATAATCAAAAATATCTTTGTAAAACGCATGTAATGAAAATGCCATATCATCAGTGAATTGATCTTCAAACCCTGCTTCATATTGAACGGTACGCTTGGGTTTAAGATTGGGATTACCTATCCAAGCACCTGCATCCGCAACAAAGGGATCTCGATAGTATGTCGAGCGATCGGGGAATTGAAGGAAATGCCCATAATTAAAATAGAATACAATCCGATCAGTTACCGGATACCCGATTGATAAGCGCGGGCTATAATAGCCATGCGTGAAGTAATACCAAAATCTTTTCATATCTTGAAGTCCCCGACCTTCATAAATACGTGCTTTTACCTTTTTACCGTTCGATAATGTAGTATCACCGTATTCAAGATTGTACACCCAATCGGGAACGGGTTGACCTTCAACCGAATCAATCCATTGATATGCTCGGATCCATTCATCGATAAAATTCTGATGATAGGGAGCGGCGCCTATATCTAAATAATCGTATCGTAATCCAACGTGAAGATTTAATCCGGCAAGCTCTATATTATCCTGGATATATAACGCACCACGATTGGGAAAAGCGTTTATATGATAACGGAATTCTCCATATCCGGGCCACGCACCATGCTGATAAGCTTCACTGGTGTCAGGTGGAGTAATACCTCTATGCGGCCTTGTTGGATTGATAATTTCTGTCGAATTAATTTCTTCAAGATAAAATTCTGCTCCAGTTTTTAATAGATGGAGCGGATGTATCTGCGCATTAAAATCAAAACGAGTCGAATATGTTACCGTCCGTGAATCATACCACCGCTGCGATGTGCCAAGCTCAGCAAACCAATCATTATTATTATCGTATTGATTTGGATCTGCTGAGGAATAGTCGGGTGGTTTGATCCCTGCTACGTCATTACCATCCCTGCTTTCTAACTTGGCAAGATAGAACCGGAAGAAAGATCTGGGACTAATGAAATGCTGCCATTGTAAATTGTGTTGAATGTTAATCCCAGCGCCAAGTGAGGATGAATCAGCCCGGTACTTCCACGAACGACTATAACCGTGCCTGGAGGATAGACTGGCGCGATAACCGTAACTTAACTGATCGTCGCCGCTGATATCGTATTTTAATTTGGTGTTGAATGTGAAAGAATTATCTTGATAATCATTGTAATGAAAACCTGAAGCATTCAAGACCGAACCGAAGAGACCATTCAATTGAATTTTCCGTTCGATGGGATGGAAAAATTCATTGTGAACAAATTTATATGGTCCATCACTCCGGCTCATATCAAGACTGAGGAAGAATGTAATTGTACCGGGTATCTTTACACCAAGCGGTGGCATTACATATTTTGATAATGGTTCAGGTCCGCCAATCGAAAATGCACTATAGATTTCATTCTGATTGTCTTTGCTAATGCGATCCGTGCGAAATTGTGCCGATCCCGTATATTGATCTCCACCAGATTTGGTCACGATATTAATTATACCGGATTGAGCGTTTCCATAATCAGCATCAAAGCCGCTCGTTTGAACACTCACCGATTGTATTGCATTGGCTGATACCGACAAACCGCTCGCTCCGCCACCAACTACACCGGATTGAACACCTGAGTAAAGTTGCTGGAGTTGTGCATTCGCACCGCTCGTAGTCGCAAGATCCCCTGCATTTCCAACAATGTTGTTGGTTGGAACACCATCAACCAAATATTGCACTTCATCTGCTCTGCCACCTCGTAGAAAAAGCTGGTTACCCACTTTAACTACACCAGCTTGTAGTTTCAATACGTCTTCTACAGTCTTTACATTAGGAATACTCTGGATTGATTTTTCACCCACTGTTTGTGTTGAAGAAGTAGCTAAGGAGTTCACTAATTGTTGATCTGCTGTGATCGTAACACCTTTTAATTGGACTTCACTCGAGGTTAATTTAATGTTTAAAGAAGTCGTCTGATCGGAAGTTACTTTTACATCTTTGATTTCATACGGAGCATAACCAATTTGGCTTGCACGAACAGTGTAAGTTCCTATGGATACACCAATAATTGAAAATTGTCCCTCGATATCGGTTGTGGAGCCGCGTGTTGTTCCTACAACAAGAACGTTTACCCCCACGATAGGCTCCCCTGAAACGGCATCGGTAATTTTACCAACAATCTTACCGGTATTGCCGGCAAAAAGAGCAGTTCTAAAAATTAAAATTAAACTGCAAATATATAAACTTTTATTAAATGTTTTCATTGATAAACTCCGTTCTATTTTTCAATATCTCGTAATGCCATTGCGAGCGATGAATCGACAGCGGGTCGCTGCATATAATATAAGGGTATGCCAAAGTATATTACATTAAAAGTGATTCCATTATATCGAATCGATATCGGCATATCTTCAAAATAGACATTGCCAGTAAAGGAAGCGTATTTATGAATGATCTCACCAAAACCTACCGGGTAATTGGCAAACATATTTCTCATCCCACCATACCATGAAGTTTCTGCTGTTGTATTAAATTTTGATGTATCAACCCTGAGATCCGGATAACTTCTCCTACCGTTTGCTCCGATGCAATCAGGAGCCGTAATGGGTGTATATTTACTTAAATCTGAATGTATGATTTGCCTACGAAAAATTTCATTTACTGTTGTATTCTGTAGATTAGTCATCGCCCATCCGCTAAATATTACTTTTCCACCAACGAAACAGTAATCCTTAATAATATTTTGCTTGCCCGAACCAAATTCCCATTGTTGAGAAGTCCCATATATATAATATGGAGTTAAAGGATTAAATAAAGTACAATCAGAGAACATAAAAACCCGACTATATTTCCCAATCTCGGCTCGAGTTGGGAAATAAGTGCCAACAACTCTCCAATGAACGATTAATGAATCATGTATCCCAAGTGAATTAAATATCGTGCGATAATAATTGAAAACCATATCGGCAGTTGGATGCCCTGGCGATACTGGCGTAAGTCGCGGTTCAGCCGTATTATTGATAAAAAGTATTTTGTTCGATTTTGGTAGATCATGCCTTGCAAACGGTGGATAGCAAGTGTAGAAACTTTGCCATGCGGAATCAATCACAACACCAGTCGAATCACGATTGGCGTTATATATAATCTTCTTCGTGTAACCAACTGTATCGATCACACCATATGCATTTTTCGATTGTACATAAAATATGTGCTTCGTTGCATAAGGATCAGGGAAATCAGCAGCAGTTATACTTACAGCTTCACTTGTCCCCCAATCAGACCAAGGAATATTACCAGTTCTTGCTAGCCATTGGTCCTTATCAACCACCCAGTGATATTGTATATCGCTCCATCCTTGTGGATCAACTGATTTAAAACTAAATCGGATGCCATTATATGACGGTGTAAATCCTGCTATCACTAACGCAGTATCCCTTGGCCAGTCTACCATACTTGTGTGCGGTGGTAAAACTTTTGGTGTTTCGAATGATACCATCGCTGGAGTTATTGAAGTATCACCAATGTTATCGATGGCAGAGACCATGAATGTGTGTAAATTCCATTCATCAGGTGAATCAAAGATAAATGTACCGTTCCAAGGATTTTTATGAATAGGAAAGGAAAGTGAAATTCGTTGTCCTGTCTGAATTCTAATCGAATCTGAATTGGATGCAAATATTTTTACTCCTGCTGCGGTTATTGTGTCTCCACGGCTCAAGGAGTCTCTAACTGATGGATCTAATCCCTTAGCTGGATCTATTGTTGCAAAATATTTAAAAACTGCAGGAACAAGCTTCTCATCCTGGGTCAATAACATTAATGCAAATGGCTCATTTTTCATATTTCCCTGAACAGTGAGATTCAGTATTATCTTTGGTGCATGGAACGTATCAACTCCATTTAACCGATAGGTCCATGTATATTTAAATCCGACTACAAATCCATCGGGGTCGTCCCCAACCCAATTCAAAGTCAATTGTGGACTTATCGACCTTGTAGTGTCATCCAATGGTGGAATGTTCGACAGACGAATCTTCGGCCGGATGTTTGAATAATAATTTCCGGCATTTTTTGGATTACTACAGTCCCATGATAATAAAACACATATTGTTAAAAAAAATATTATTAAACTAAGACGAGTAAAAATACAATAGATTATTTTCATTCGATTTATTCCTATTACTGAAATATTTATTGTTCAATAGTTATATCGTATTGCGGAACATATCTATAATTAAATGCCTCTTTCTGTAACGATTTATCAAGATCAATCACCAAAAATATTTTTGTTGTTCTGGACTCCTTTACTTCGAAGGGCTTTCTTGGTGTGACAGGAAATAATGTAGTCGGTCGCTGTACGGGGATTACCTGTTGCTCAACTCCCTCTGCACCTATAACTACGTTTGTCCCCGGTAATATTTCCAAATCAACTCCGATATAATTACCCGGAGGAACGTCTGTTTGCCCGATTACGAGTTCTCCATTTTTCGCTGTTGAATCTAAAGTATTAACAATCATGGTTGTAGTTTCTACCGCCTTCACATCCTCATAAATTTTGACCATCCCTCCATCATCTCTAATTGCATACAATTTAGTAATTTTAATAATAAAATTGTTGTATTGACTAAATTCGAGGTCACGATTAGGGAGCGATTTTAAGCGAATCTCGATAGTCCCAGGTAACGGTGATCTATACTCGTATTGACAATTAATATTAAGGATAATGAACAGAGAGGCGATCAAGAAAACCGCACTAAGCCTAAAATAACTTTTAAATACATTCATATTTTAAACACGATTTGACGGTTGGGGGAATAGTTATCGTTATATTATATCAGTAGTATTATAGTAAAAAAAATAAATACAGTCAAGTTAAAATGCAAAAATGGTTAATATAATACTTTTGAAAACTGAATCTTTATATTTTGCCGGTCGTATAGATATTTCGTATCTTATGTTACATTGCGCTAAAATGAGCTTAAATAACTAAAATTTATATAGAAAATGATAGTTAGACTTGTCCGGTTCTGCTTTGGGATTTACTTAATTCTTTTTATTACTAGTTGCAAAGATCAATCTGGAGGACCGGTAAATAATACACAGTGGGTCCGTTTCACGAAATCTAATGTTCAGAAGTTACTCGATGAAAATATACATTTCATTTACATTTCGTTGAAAGGTGAGGTTTGGTTTGGTACAGACAGTGGTGCTTGTTCATACCGTAAGGGGGGCACCTGGAGTATCCTACCACCAGATAGTTTCAATTATAATCTTTACGGTACAGGTTCAACCCGCATTGCAAGAGAAGTTAAAGCAATCACCGAGAGTAATAATGGTGGCAGTATATGGTTTGGGCTAAATGGTGGGGGAATAGTACGTTGGATATTATCAGCTAGTCAAAATAGTTCGGGTAAAGCTTGCATTCGTTATAACGTACAAAATAATTTCATAACTGGGATCGCCGCTTTAACAAATGGGGATGTCTATACTTCAACAACCGATGGTGCAAGCCGCTACATATTTAATTTAAATCCGGATCCTTCATTTGATGGTGAGTGGAGAGCCATTTCAGATTTATCTACAAAAGTAAACTGTGTCGCGGTTAACCAAAAGAACGAATGGGTTTATTTTGGTACAGATGATTTAATCAAATATTATGAAAAAGGAAGCTCGAGTGGAAACACTCATCAAATATCGCAAGGATATCGATCTCCAATAATCTCTATGGCAGTCCAATACGACTTAAATACACTTTGGTGTGGTAAACAATCGGGTGTAACAAGTTACAATCCCGGACTAAATGCTGAAAGTCATTACACCACGCTAAATACAGATGGAAAACTTCCGGAAGGATTCATCAATGTAGTGATGACTGATTTCTATGGAAGTACCGCTTGGTTGGGTACAAATGTTGGGTTGGTGCAACTTAAGGGTACAGGATGGAAAAAATTCACACAAAGTGAAATACCTGAGCTTCCCAGTGATACAATCCAGGCACTATACTTTGATATCATCACGAAGAATTTATGGATCGGAACAAATAAAGGAATTGCTGTTTATAATGAAAATGGAGTTAAGGGTTTATAAGGATAGTCTTATCTCTTTTCCGATCTCACCGCTTTGATTTTTCACACCGTCTAACCAGATAGTTAGAGATTTCCCTTTTGTTCCAATTTTCAACTGGTGACCACGGACTCGACTATCATCCAAAATGAAATAATCAAGATGGAAAGGAAACGGCTCAATGATGATTGAATCATCGTTGACTTTTAATCCTGCCACATATTTGATGATTACATCTACAACCCATGAATGTTGGTAATCATCAACTCCTCGATAAACTGACGGTTGTCCAGTAAATGGATTGTAATGCTCGAAACAATTTGGTCGTTTCGGATCTGCATCTCCACCAGAGGCGGACTCACCTTCGGTGCGAAAGAACATCATACGGATAAATTTGGTCATAAACTCTACACTTTTTGCTCTTAGCTCTTTGCTATTGAAACGTATAGCTGATAGTGCTAACACTTCTGCAACGTGACTGTTCGTCATGGGCCAAACTCTTCCATTCCACGGACAATTCATCCTCTTCCCTTTCCACTCTGGCTCCGAAGAAAAGTACTTATCATCTACACTTGAGGAAGGAACCGGAAACTCCGTCCAAAACTCTTTTGGATTCAGCAGATGACGCTTGAGACCTGAAACATGAACCTTTGAAACAATATCTGTCATGTATGGATAGAAACAAACGGCGGCTTTAACCTTAGTTCGTTTCCTTGTTTTCGGATTGACATCAAAAAACATTTCCTCTTCCGTATCCCACATCCTCTCAAGAACTGCTTGCTTGATTTTCTCTGCTCCTTTATTCCACTCTGTGTCTTCTGCGTCTCCGCGGTGAAGTTCTTTTGCCATCCATGCTAATGCTTTTTTCAATTCGTAGATATAAACTGTTACATCAACACCCTTTAATCGAAATACTTTCCCCCAGTTATCTTTATCAGCATTAGAATCAACAGCAAGATAGCGGTGCATGTACTCCTGGCCTGTCTCATAATGATTATCAATATCATATAAGCCGCTTCCTTCTGCATCCCGTTCACGATCGAAATAACGAACGTATTTCACAAGTCCACTGTATGCTTTTTTCAAGAAATATTTATCGGGATGAATTCGGTAAAGCTCTCGAACAGCTTTACCCCAATTCGCATGATAAAACATCTCCTGACGATAGTAATTTACGTCAATATGACCACGGAAACCGCCATCCTTACGTTGATTGTTGATGAATGTCAGCAAGCTTCCTTGCGCAAGTGTCGGATCTTGCCGCCATCGATTTTCCAGCATGTGGCACATTGCACTGTACGAGATTGGGGATCGGAAATATCCGATACCTTCACACACTGCCGGTTGTTTGTAATTTCCTTCTTTTCCATCCAATGTCATCAACCTCAAACCGTACCAGCGATACCAGTAATAACGAGTGAGATATTCATCAGAACATTCGAAGTAAGGAACACTCGCAAAATAATCGTTCCAATTATATTCACTTAATTTTATAGGGTCTTTCTGTTTCAATGCAAAAACGAAATTTTTATTTGCCACTTTGTTTGTCGGCGCTGTAGTAAAGAAAATCGAACCAAGCTCTTCGCTCTTCGGCTTTAGCTCTATGCTCGTATGAAGTGCAATAAAAATTAAACCATCATTGTTTACTCCTTTCAACTTTATTTCATTCGGAAGTTTTCCATTCTTAAACTTTTCAAAGTATGGTGTGAACCGCCAGTGAGGCTGGATGGTTGATCCTTCACTGAGATTAATTGAATATGATTTTACTTTTCTATCGATTCCAAGGACACACTCTACCGGAAGTATTTGAGCGTTTGGGCGGTAAAGATGTTTTGTAAATTTGATTTTATTCTTATTGATTTTAATATCCGATAACCATGTAGTATGTTTTGATGGATAACTTGGTTGAATAGTCCATACAATCAGATGAAGCTTCCTTGCTTTGGATGCAGTGTTCTTGATATGGACAACAGAAGTGAGAACATCGTTGGGCAAACAACACTTGTCCTCGTTAAAGCTCAGTTTAGATTTCGGATTCCTGCCCGTCCGGCAGGCGGGTCGGATTTCAGATTTCTGCAACTGATATCCAACATCTGATATCTGAAATCGTGTTTTAAGTTTCGATGGATCCCACTTCCTCTCCATTACTAGTAAAGGAATCTCTACGCCATCTTCATCAAGCACCGTCCATGTAAACACCGGCTCGATCTCGTAATTGTAGTAATGTGCTTTATCCCAAAAACCGGGATAATCAAGCCAGATGGGAAACGGTGGTGTCCAAATGAGTCGGTTTCCTCCACCAAGGTACCATTTGTCGTTTCGTTCTAAGTATTTAAGGATGTTGAGTTTTTTCATTCTGTTCACCTAATCTTAATTTAGTAACATAAAACTGTCATTAAGAATTGAGCATAAATAAATCCGAAATTAAAGTTATTCGCAGTTGCCATCATCACTCGACTAATTCTTGGTCGACCTCGCTGAATCTTGGTTACGATTGCCATTGCCCTTCAGCTTGGTTGATTGCAATTGATAACCAGCCCTTTGCAAACGATCCTGATAATATTGTGCTTGGGAATGCTTTCCTTCTCGCAAATAGACCTCAACTAACCTCATTTCAGCATAAACAAAGTTTGAGTCGATATCAAGGGCTTTTTTCCAACATCGCTCCGCTTCTTGTAAGTCATTGTTTAAAAAATGCAGACTGGCTAGATTATATTGAGCGAATAGATTTGAGGGATCGAGATTAGTTGTACGCTCGAATTCCTCACGAGCCAGCTTTGTAAGATTCTGTCGTAGGTAGATGATTCCAAGATTATAATGGTATTCTGGATTCGATCCATTTAATGCGATTGCTTTACGATAATTCTCCTTTGCACGCTCGGGATCTTTCGCAACTTCCATGCTGATGATTCCCATATTATAATACACATCGGCAGACTCTGGAGACATCCTTATGGCGTGTTCCCAATGTGAGAGCGGATCACGGAATATTTTGCTGTAATTGGTCGTTACAACACTATATGAAAACAATACAACCAGCAAAAGAATTTTCCAAATCCATCCAAATCGATGAATATTATTTTGAAATACACTTGCAAGAAAAATAGAGAAACCAATGGTGGATCCATAAAACCTGTACTCAAGATAATTGAAACGATGCTCAGCATCGAATATGTGTACAAAAAGACTCGGGAGTATGAAAAGAACAATCCAAACAATTGCAAATAGGGTTAATCTGTTGACACTGTTATGCCAAACGAGAATATACACGAAAAAAAACATGGCAATTGCAATTCCAATAAACGTTGGAAAAACGCTATAGGTCGGATAGGATGATAAATGTATTGGAATGAGCATCTTTCCACACACTTCAAGGAGTACTCGGAGGTTTGTGAAAAAAGCAGACAACGTAAAAGTGTCAGTGCCAATCTGAGTTCCGTTAAGCGATACTTGTCTCATGAAATACCATACTGCTATAACAAAGATCCATCCTCCAGTTAATATTACAGGTCTTTTTGAGACAAGCCCTTCTCGAGCAACGAGACGATTGTAGAATATTATCAGCAGTGGAATGATAAGTGCAGTTTCTTTTGTCAGAAGCGCGAGTAAGAAGAATAGAAAGTGTATGAAAAGATACTTGCTTTGCTTTGACGACCTGTAATTCAAATAGGAGATCATAGAAAGAAGAACAAATATTGCAAGGATGGATTCATTTCGTCCAAGAATCCAAGCGACTGATTGAGTAACGAGAGGATGAATAACAAAAACCAAACTCATCGCCAGAGCAATGAATCCTGAAAATTGGAGTTTTGATAGTAAACGAAAAACAAGACAACTCGCTATAAGATGATATACTATATTTGAGCAATGATACATCCATGGCGCTTGTCCACTGATCTGGGCATCGATTACAAGAGAAACAGTTAATAAAGGACGGTAGTATGAGCCAAAATATGATTTTTGAAACGCCGACAGGATCGCTGATGGCTTGTCTATCCAATTGAAATTCCTGAGTATAAAAATGTCATCGTCAAAATAGGTGTAACCAAAA
>CAYGZC010000358.1:0-40334 GCA_964354225.1 uncultured Chlorobiaceae bacterium
TGGTATTCTGTTTTATATACAGCATCTGTGCTCTTTCTAAATCTCATACATGCAGTATAGCACTTTAATCACAACACCACATCGTCTGGACTGCCTATCCATCACCAGACAGGAGTCTGGTGTTTTAACGGCTTAATAAAGCATATTATTTTGATGGCATGAATGATCGAATTATGATTCCAGATTCTGATCATCTCAAACTAACCGGCTCATTTAGTATCGTAACCTGGTTTTATATTGCCACACTGCCACAAAATCCTGGAAAACTTATCTTCTTCAGGGGAGATGATATACCTGGTGGTCTTGATCCATACTCGTTGGGACTGATTGATAGTAAAATTCAGTTTCATATCGAATCTCTTTCCTCTGCAGTTTATTTACGAGCCCCTATACCGACAGGACAATATGTTCACGTCGCGGCGACATTTGATTCAACAACTGGATCAATGAAAATTTTTATTAACGGTAGCATTGCAGCTGATACTATCACCCCAGTTAGACCATATAGAGATTTGAATCCACTCTATCATCCTGGTATTGGCATCGGTAATACTCAATATCCGTATTTCAATTATCCATTCCATGGAATAATTGATGAATTAGCTATTTATAACCGTACATTGAGCACATCCGAAATTGATTTTTTATATCACGAGGATGGATGGTATCCCGGTTCAATAAGTGCTATAGTCTTCAACGATTTAAATAAGAACGGCATAAGAAACACAGACGAACCAGGTCTCTCTATTTGGAAAATTCAATTGACCGGTTCGAAAGTTGCTACGGCTTTTACTGATACAAACGGCTATTATTCTTTTGACACTTTGTTTGCGGGTACATATACGGTATCTGGGGAAAAAAGGTGGGGCTGGATACGAACTTTACCCACGATGCAGAACGATTATACGATCAACTTGTCGATGGGATAGAAAGATACTACTATAGATTTCGGGAATAATTTTATTGGTGGGAACGCACTTATTATCTCCATAAAAGATATTCCCAACGATCAGGGCGGGAAGGTCCGTCTTAAATGGCAAAAAGCACCCTTTGACACTTCGACAGCCAATCCACAAATTACAGAATACGGAATATGGAGAAGAATTCAACCAGTATCGTTAGCGAGAAGTGGAATAACTCAATCGGGTATACCTTTGAATGACACACTTGGCCTCCTATACGATTTTATTCTAGCTGTGCCGGCTATACAATCACCACAGTATAACGTAGTCGTACCGACACTTCAAGATTCTTCATCATCAGGTGTAAACCGCCATATATTTCTAGTAACCGCGCACACAAGTAATCCCAATGTTTTCTACATATTGGCTGCAGACAGTGGATATTCAGTCGACAATCTTTCACCTTTACCCCCCAAGAATCTTAAACTTTCCTCAAGCCCTGGTATTGTTGCTCTAAGCTGGGAACCGAACTCCGAAGCGGACTTATTCGGATATATTGTCTACCGTGGAACAGGAATTAGTTCATTCGAACAGTACGCCATAACTTTAGACACGATGTATGCAGATACAGCACCCGATCCAATGAAACCATATTACGCCGTTCGTGCAAAGGATATACATGGTAATTTGAGTGATCCTAGTATCGTAACCGTTACAGATATCCACCAAACCAGAGAATTACCTACAGAGTATGCACTGGAACAAAATTATCCAAATCCTTTTAATCCCCAGACAACAATTTATTATGCATTACCTCAAAGTAAATACGTTAGATTAATAATACTAAATCTGCTCGGCCAAGAAATAGCAACATTGGTAGATGAGATGCAAGATGCAGGATATAAATCGGTAATATTTGATACAGACAGATTATCGAGTGGCATCTACTTCTATAAATTAGAAGTAGGTAACTACTGTAAAATGAAGAAGATGATCCTGATAAAATAGTTTTTTAAAATTTCGTATCTTAAGCTTTAATCAACTGCACCGCCAGATTTCTCAATCATGTTCTAGATCCGCGAATCACAGAGTCGGTTTTTCTTTCGGGATTTTCTATTAATTATATTTCACCGATCAAGAGTTGGTGAATACCTAATAGCCAGTTATTAACTCAACAACATATACAGGATACTAACCGATTTGAGATCTCCGACTAACCAAATGATTCATATATTGATGATAATCTCGAAATAACATAATCCCAAGAATATCGACTGCGTATAATATCTTGACCTAATTTACCCATCGTGGCCGCGGAGGAAGGATTGTCTATCAAATATAATATCCGATCGACCAATTTATCCGATGTATCTCCCACCAAGATATTATCCTTTCCAATTCCATCAATACCCTCCACCCCGACCTTCGTTGTAACGACTGGTATCCCATGAGCCATCGCCTGCAAAATTTTGTTCTTAACTCCACCGCCAAATCGCAAAGGTGCAAGAAAGATTCCACATCGATTAAGGTAAAAAGTTAAATCCTCCACAAAGCCAAGGACATTAATTAGGGGATATTTTCTCGAATAAGTCATTATTTGTTCTGGCGGATGTGGACCTATAATGTAAAGCTTTGTATTAGGTCGCTCCTTAAATAATAACGGGTAGATATCCTTACAAAGCCAAATAGCGGCATCGATATTGGGTTGATGAGAGTATGATCCAACAAATAGTAAACTTTGACGCTCTCTTTGATTGTAATCAGGTATATTATTGGGTATATCGAAAGCATGCGGGAAGTAGTATATATCTTGCTTTTTCGTCAGCCACTCCAGCAACATCCGATCATAATCGGTTACAGTTAGAACAGTATTAAAAGAACGAGCTGTCCGTGGCTCGAATTTTGCCCAGCGACACCACTCGATATAAGCAATAATCCGTCTAAAAAATGAACGTGAATTCTTATATCGACGGAAGGCGGGGCGAAACGAGACATCAAGCTCATGGAGAACGGTCTTACCACTCTTGACATATCCCACATATTGCCCCATTTGTGTGTATTCGATTTGTACGATGTCATAAGATCTTTCCTTCGTCAATTCCAGGATAAGCCTTTTCATCTTTCGATGTCGAAACTTGCTTACATAGTATGGCTGCCAGAGAATAACACTACGAAGGAACTGATATAATCGGAGTATAGATAAGGAGATATTTGAGAAAATATTTCTTTGGACACCTTTTGAGCGAAAAATGAAATGACATTCGATGGGAAGTTTTATTACATCATCAGAAAGTTTCATCTCTCTCTCATCACAAAAAGATAAGAGTGTGATCTGATGTTTGTACATAAGATGTTCGATCAGACCGTAGATAAAAACACCTGCACCATGTCCACACTTAGGATGCGGCAGATAGGGTGAGATAATAAGGATTTTCATAAGTGTCATCGGATAAACTTTGTTACGTCGGTGTTAAAGTAAGGAAAGTAACTCGGATTATAAGTTAGATTCCTATTCCGCTCACCGACCTTCTTTGCAGGTACACCTGCGACAATGGTATATGCAAGTACAGATTTCGTAACTATACTACCTGCTCCGACGACACACCCTTCTTCGAGTGTCACGCCGGGGAGGATAAGACCTAGCGCTCCGATCCAAACAAAGTCGTTTATTGATACACCTTTCCCGACAGGTTCAAAATTATGGCTGTTAACATCATGCGTTAGTGAAAGAATTATGGTTTCCGTAGAAATGCTCACTTTATTCCCGATGTGGATACCCACTCTCCTGTCTAACACGCATTTCCGATTGAGTACCGTGTGATTGCCAATGGAAATGTTTCTTCCTATGATAAAACAGCCCATATGTATCGAGCTTTGATTTCCGATCTGCATTTTAAATATCCGCTTTAAAAGATAGTGCCTTACAGCATAAACTGGGAAGTTAGTAAAAAAGTTGTTATAGAGATAAAAAAGGAAAGATCCGGCAATACGCACTAAAGTTGTCATAATTATCTTTCGAATAGATTGAGATACACAGCGCACCGATCAGCGAAGAATTCTTTTTCTGTTAGACCTGACGGGTATATAGTAATGGTACAACATCACTGCATAGTAACGTAGTATCGTGAAGGGGGCCCGAAGAGGATAGTATGTAAACCAGAAACGACACATGTTCACAATGTTGTATGAACTTTTATTATTCAATAAGAGATGGAAAAGTCGAAATTTATAATTCTTGATATTCCTTTTTGCAGCATCAGACTCTTCGTAGTCATGCCAGGCTATCGCGTTTGGATTAGTAACCACTTGAATGCCCCTGTGTTTAGCGCGAAGTGAATACTCAACATCGGCATAATACGTCAAATAGCGTGCATCCCAATACCCTATTTTTTGTATGAGGTGTATTGGATAAAACTGACCCGAACCGTCCAGAACATCTACTTCAAAGTAGTCTTCGTATGTTTTACCATCGTCCAGACAGTTCCTTCCCATGAATGTTATACCAAGGCCTATAAGGCGTCGGGTGATACGACCACCAACCGACCATATCATTTTTTCCGTTCCCAATTTGTATGACCTGATACCAATAATCGCGTCAGGAAATCGCTGTGCACATTCAATCTGAGCACTCAGAATATCAGATTCAACATAATTGTCGTCATTAAATACTGTCGCGTAATCAAACTTTTTTACTTGTGCATATTTCAATCCCATGTTTACACTTCCGGCAAACCATAGGTTGCCATCACCAAATAGTTGCACCGCATGAGGAAAGTTGATTTCTATCATCTCTTTAGTACTATCGGAACAACCGTCGTTTACTACAATGATTGTAAAATTTTCATATAAGACTTTCGCCCAATAAGTGAGAGCTGTATACAAACGACTCTTATTGTTAAACGTTGGAATAATAACAGCTATAGAAGGTTTCATCTCTTATTAATATACTCTTGCACAAATATTCTGACAGTTTCAACGGAGTTAGGGACAGTAACATAAGATTTAATCTTCTCGATGTTAATCCGATAGAGTTCCCTTCGAGGTAGTTCATCATGATATCGGATATTGTAGGGGTGAATAAACGTACTTACCTTCCGGAGGGAAATACAGCCATCGCCGCAAACATTAAAAATTTCGCCAATAATACGCCCGTTGATTAATGATAAAATAATTTCCCCCAACGAGTCAGTAAGAAGGTATTGGTACTCAGAATCGATGTCTACGCGTAAGGGAATATTATTCAGCATGTTATAAATTGAGTTCTTCTTAAGCCCAGCTCCTACAAATCCCCCACAGCGTAGAATTATCCACTGCTCTGCATAGCGTTGGACGATTTGTTCAGCAAGATATTTATGAAGACCATAGAGCGAAAGATGAGTTACATCAACGAAAGTATCTTCAGAATTTGACGATGGATCTTCATGATTGGTATACACATCCACAGTTGAGAGGTGTAAATAGATGCCAAATCGAAAATCAAGTAGTGAGTGCTGAACGGAATTCACTGATGCCGTGAACTCCTCACGCGGGGACTGAACTGCCAGAAATTTCTTCGAATTTCCGTTAGCGTTGATTAAGACGTCGAATGATAAGCCGACGCATCCCTTATAATTCTCAAGTTCGATCACTGTTACATTTACACCGCGCTGTTCGAGAGCACAGCGGATACCCGAACCGACAAAACCAGCGCCACCAAGAATCCCCACGGTCACAGACGGACACCTCCATTGTCGTACTCTCGATGAAACCATGAAATTGTACGCTTGAGCCCGTCATCCAGTGTCGTTGAACATTTCAGCCCCAAATCACGAAGCCGACTTACATCGAAAATTTTCATCATTTGACCATCGGGCTTCGATTTGTCCCAGTCGATTTTACCTAAATAGCCAATATGTTTTTTGATGGTTTCAGCAAGTTTACAAATTGTTGTTGATGTACCTGAAGAGATATTCACAGGATCGGAAGAGTTATACCGTTCGATAAAGAATGGGAAAAGAGCAGCAACATCACCAGCGTATACGAAATCACGCTGTGGTTTTCCAGTCCCGAATAACGTGACAGAATCTACCCTATCACGTTTTGCTTCGAAGAATTTCCTGATCATCGCAGGAATGACATGCGAGTGTTCAAGAGAATAGTTGTCATATTCGCCATAAAGATTTCCAGGTACTAGACAAATGCTATTGAATCCGTATTGCTCACGGTATGCTATTGATTGGATGATTTGTATCTTCTTTGCAACTGAATAAGCAACACTCTCCTTTTGTGGATAACCGTTCCACAATTGGTTTTCATCAATCGGTGATCTTGCATCAGCTGGGTAGCTACACCCACCAAATGTCATCACAAGTTTTCGTACGTTTGCTTGATAAGCCTCATGCACTACATGTGTGTTGATTAAAATATTATCGTAATAGAACTCAACTGGATATCGTTTGTTAGATAGTATACCACCTACTTTTGCAGCGAGATGAACGACAACCGTGGGTTTCGTCACCCTCATGAGTTTTTCGGTTTGTTCTTGATCGCGTAGATCATAGTCTTTTTTGGAGACAGAAATCACTTCACAGGAATAAACTGATCGCAACACGGGAACGATATGTGAACCCAAGAAGCCGGTTGCACCGGTCACTAGAATACAATCGGAGTTTGTTATGATCATTTTTTAAATATTTGCAAATTTGTTATTTGAGATAATTTTAAATCCTTTTATAAGCTCACGAATTCCAACCTCAATTGAAAAATCAGGTCGGTATCCCAGATTCTCAATCTTATCGTTGCTCACGATATAATTCCGCTGATCAGGATCCTTTCCGATCTCTGACACAAAAATAGTAAATTGCGGAATTTGTTCTTTAATCTTCTGGCACAATTCCATTTTCGAAAGGTTTGCAGATGAAAGGCCAACGTTGTATGGTTGGTTTTTCATCTTTTCAAAATTTTCGATACCGAAGATGAAAGCTTTCGCCACATCTCTGATATGGATATAATTTCGTTTGAAATGAGCCTCGAAGAGAACGATGTACTTGTCTTGAAAAGCACGATATGTGAAATCGTTAACCAATAAATCTAATCGCATTCGTGGACTAAACCCGAAAACTGTAGCTAATCGGAAGGTTATGACATTTTCGGTATTCAGGAGATCCTTCTCTGCATCTACCTTTGTTGTACCATAAAGTGATATAGGCTTGAGGGGCGTTTCTTCCGTACAATAAATGCCATCTTGACCAATACCATATCCACTATTAGTAGTTGGAAAGATAATTTTCTGTTCTTTGGAACGTATACGGTTCAACATCGCAACTGCTTCGTAGTTTGTTGAACGTGTTGCAACCGGATCTAAATCGCAAGCTGGTGCTCCGACAATAGCTGCGAGAGGAATGATATAATCCTGATTTTTAAGCGCTTCTCTTAAAGTTCCTTCATTACGCGCATCTCCCTTGATGACGTGGAAATTCTCATAAGAACAACACTCCAGCAACGAGGTTTGATCATACATAAAATTATCCAAAATGGTGACTTCGTACCCCCGTTGGAGAAGTGTTGGTACAATGATCGATCCAAGATACCCTGCACCGCCCGTAACGAACACTTTATTTGATGCCATCTGTTCTATCCTTTTTTGAATTCATAAATGATTTTCTTTCTATCGTTAAATGTAGTTTTGGTGATCAAAAAGACTTCAATTTCTTCAAGGGGTACAGCCAAAACGGACTAGGATAGCGAATAACAGTACTTTTAAATCCATTCCTGGATCTACTATTGAATCAAAGGTATGCTCATCGAATGTCGCAATATGCCAAAAACCCATATTCGGTGTTAAGCGACTTCCTTCATGAAGTTCCATATAAGGAACCATGACATAGAGATATCGTGTAAGGGTTGTTAAATATTTGACAATCTCTATGTGATTTTCAATGTGTTCAATAATATTTGAGCAATAGATTACATCAAACGTCTTGTTCAATTCTTGGATTGATGACACGAAAAAATTTGTATACGCACCATGTTCAGCAATACACCGATGCACTGCCTGTTTTGAGACATCACATCCGTAAAATTGTACCTCAGGATATGCAGCACGAAAGACTGGTATTGAATCAACGAGTGCACATCCCATATCTAAAAATGAGAATGGGGCGTTAACCGGAATATGAATATATTTAATGAAACTTTTAGCAAACTGTCGCGTCTGTTTTCGACCGCCATTTTTCTCCCATTCGCCGTTCTCAATAAAATGAGCGTCGGTTTCCGAGAGACGATTCGGATTTTCTGGACTTAGTACAAGCTTTGGCATAAAATTAGACCATGATTCTTAACGCTGGGCTTCAAAGTAAAAGCTTCCACCCTTGCGAAATATACGTTCAAATATTTTCTCTACCTGACGGAATGGTTTACCAAACAATCCGCACCTATGCGGTGAGAAACCAATTCTTCCTAATATACAGTCTGTAATATATCCAAAATAAATATTTGATTCAAATACTGCCATCCTAAAACCATATCGATTTACTAGTATATTCGACCAGTTCTCTGGGGTCCAAAACGTTAAATGGTACGGTGGCATTTCGTAGTCCATATGTAATTGCCACATAAACCATCGGTTAATATTTGGGAGACTTCCAACAAAAAAACCTCCTGGCCGTAAAAGCCTCTTTACACTTGTTAACGTTTTATCGGGATTATCTAAATGTTCGAAGACCTCAAACAATGTGATAATATCAAAATTTGATGAAAGTTTTGGGTCGCTCGCAAATTCTTCAAGATTTGTTAATTGAAAGGTACTTTTACTCAATCGACGGTTCCTCGCAAGTTCGATACTAGTTCCATCCATATCCAAACCGATCACCAGAAATCCCATCTGGTCGGCATACTCCGCAAACGCACCGTTGCCGCAGCCTATGTCTAACAGTCTTTTCCCCTTTCCATCCTTGAAAAGTATGGATCTGCGTGAAGGGTGGTCAACATGCCATTCGGTGATTCCTGAATGCCGATAGCAGGAGGAAGTGTCTTGAGCTTTTGTGTAGAAGTTCTGTGAAGGTGACTTAAATGGATAACAGAAAATTACATCACACTTGTTGCATCGTAAAAGCCGGTAACCTTGCAGTAACGAGTGCACGAACTCTTCCTTGTCTGAATTATCTCGGCAAATTGGACATTCGTGAATGGGCGGCTTAAGCATAGTGTGGCACTCTTTTGGTGGGGTTCTTTCGAGCAATACCATAGACAGCCCATCCGGAAAGATACCAGAGACCTTGACATAGTAGGCGGCGGTTCCTTTTAGAAAGTCCTACGATGGCTTTCCTTACACCCTTAACAATCCAAAGCTTGGGTCGCGCATATTCAACCTCCATTACATCGAATCCATTTCTATCCAGAAGATGAAATAGGCTGTGAATACTTTGCGGTCGTCCATTGTGAGTGTAGTCATCGAAGAAATTAATAGCTGCATATTGACTGTTCATGAATCGTAGTTCTGGCATCAGCATACTTCTCACCGACGGTGTCTCAATATAGATTACTCCATTGGGGCGCAGAACACGGTGGACTTCCTTGATCAAATTCACAGATTCACGTACATGTTCAAGGAGATGACAGAGAACGACGGTGTCGAATATATTATGATCATAGGGTAGAGTTGATCCGTCAACGTTTTGTTTGGTATAGTTGATAAAGGGTTGGACCTCAGATGGGTCACAACTCGAGTCGACCCCGAATATTTGAACGTTCTCCATCCCGACACAATATATAGCTACCATGTTACCAGTACCGCAGCCCACATCGAGAAGTTTACTGTTCGGCGGAGTAAGTGTCCTCAGTTTTTTTCCGTTGTCAACATAGATCATTTTTTTATTCCTTTACTGAACTCCTTAATCTTTACCCGGAAGAATACGGATATATCGCGAATATGACCGATTGTATCACGCAAACTCAATGGAACTACCTTCCTTAATTGGTTGGTAATCAGCCAAGCCAGTAAAAAGCCGATAGTTACATAGCCAACGGCAGCCCCGAATGTCCCTAAAAATGGAATTGCGATAATGTAGACAATGACTGTCACGGCAAGCCCTTGTAAGCTGAGAAAGAATGCTTTTCTAGCGTGACCAAGACCCATTACAGTGTTGACAGCAACTGATGTTATCGGAACGATAAGACCGAGCACCGAAAAGATCTGAAGCAAGGGTATTGCATCGATATATCGCCCGCGGTACAGTATACTAACTAACGTTGAGGCAAAAAACATGAATATAATAAAAATAGGTAACATTGCTACAGTAGAAAAAGTAATGGACTTTTCTACAACTGCCTTCAATTCTTTCTGGTTCCCTTGCGAAGAAAATCTAGATACGGCAGGTAATATGAACATTTGAATAACCTGAGCAGCCACATCAAATACCCGAATAAAAATTTTGACCGAGTTATAAATGGCAACCTGAACGGGTCCAGTAAACGCAGCGAGGATGAACGACTCCGCTTTGGAGTACATCATGTAACTAACCATTCCGCCGAAAGAATATTTTCCATAATCCCATAGTTTTCGTATCTGGTCGAGATGGGGACACCGCGAAAGCCTAAGCAAATGACGTGATAAAATAAGCCCAACGATGGATGAGGTAGCCAATGTCCCAAGATTTATCAGAATAAGGTCCATTGCACTTTCAAATCTATGATAAAGTGATACAACGAAAATGATGACTGGAGTCCCTGCAAAATATACCATGTCAGTGAAAAAAAGCTCTTTTACTTTGAAACGGCTTTGTAACAGTATAAGCGTAAAGTTTCGGAAGAAGGCAGCAATTAGCAATGCGGGTACGAACGGTATCAACGACGGAAGATGAGTGGAATTTAGCAACTGCCCAAGGGGATTGCGTAGTATAAGCACAAGAACAGAGCAAATAAAGATGAAACCAAAATTAAGCACGAGTCCAGCTGTCATTACAGCACCGTTGTCGGTTGACTCTTCGGCCGTGTATTTCAACACGGGTTGCAACGCTAATGCATTGGCAAACCCAGAAATAATCAAAAAGAGATCTTGGATCATTACGAAGTTACCAAACTCCACCTCAGGAAGCGTGCGTACGACGAGAAAGACATATCCAATGAAATACAAAGCGGGCAGTGCCTTGTCAGCGAATGCCCACAATCCTTTTCCGACATGTTTACCGAATTCCATTCGTCAGAGTGTTTCGGGATATTTGAAGTATTCAGAATTTGGGGAGGTAAGCCATTGAGCTAATGTCATGGCACGTGCATCTTTCGGCGAAAGGATTGGATTCTTGATCGTCCAGGCAATTCCGATATCAGGATCATTCCATAAAATACTTCCTTCGCATGCTTTATTGTAAATGTTTGTAGTTTTGTACTGAACTTCCACGAAATCGGTAAGGGAACAGAAACCATTAGCGAAACCCTGTGGCACCCACACCATTTTTTTATTTCCCTCGGAAAGCTCCAGACCAATCCATTTCCCAATAGTCGGAGATCCTTTACGGATATCAACAACAGCAAAAAATGCACAACCCATCGTCACTCTTACTAATTTGCCCTGTGATGGATTCCATTGGAAGTGCATCCCCCGAAGAACATTTCGTTTAGAGCGTGAATGATTGTCTTGCAAAAATATGGACGATATACCTGACGCTTTAAATTGATCCTCACGGTAGACTTCCACAAAAAAACCGCGTTCATTTTCAAAGACCTCGAGTCGAAGAATAAGAACTCCGTTTAAATGTTTCGATTCGATTGTGTGTCCCATTAAATTCTATAAAGATTAATCCAATTTTTACTAATTTATTATTTATTGTAAAGAAAAATTGCTGAATTTCCAAATGGAAAAGTAGCTTATTCTACCGAATGTAATAGCTCATTAAGAATGTCAGGTTTTGTGTCCAATGATGAAGCTGCCCACTTTACTGTTACTCTCCCACCTTGATCGTTTAGAACATCTTTGATAGAAACGAGTCGAGGTGATGGTGTTGGTGTTATGGCAGAAATTGTAAAGCTTTGTTCTTGTTCAAATGCTGAGCCAGCGGATGCACCATCAATTGCCTGGACACTCCAGTAATAGGTACCTTGAGGAAGATTCTTGATGCTCCATGAATTTTGATGGTTTGTATTACCTAATTAGATTATCCTGCGATAACCATTTTGTATATCAGCCATCGGCGAGACTATGTCACTTCCACCTGATGTCGTGCCCACACGCAAATTGTAGATGAGCGATACTTGTGGCGTATGATCATCGGTTGATCTACTCCAATCAAGAATAACAGAGTTGCCGATAAAAATATCTACTTCATGAAGTGTCGGTAGCGTTGGCGGTGTGTTTATTGAGAAAGTATTAGAGCCAAGGTTGTTGCGATAGATTTTTAGTACAGGAGTGCGCGGTGGACTTAAAGTTGTTATCCCTGAGAGTAAAATATCTAAATCACCATCATTATCATAATCTCCCCAAGCAACAGAGCCAAACCAATTTCCAATAAGTGAAGCATTAATATCGACGAATGTTCCATTGCCGTTTCTGTAAATGTTGGCATGAAAAGTCGAATCAGTATCTCGAAATCCAGAGATGATAAGGTTTAAATCACCGTCGCCGTCATAATCACCCCAGGCAACAGCACTTCCTGACACTTGAACCAACGATGGGTGAATATCGACAAAGATGCCGCAATCATTACGATAAACTGTTGTAAATGCATTAACGCCACCAACGTAATCTCCGGTAATAACGATATCTAAATCTCCATCATTGTCATAGTCTCCCCATGCAGCACCGCTGTCATTTATACGAGCCAAGGCGGCATCAACATCGGTGAATTTTCCTCCGCCATTATTTCGATAGATTTTCGTTGTTACACCAAGATCACCATAACCCGACAAGAAGATGTCTAAGTCGCCATCATTATCGTAATCGCCCCAGGCAATAGAACTTCCCCACACACCATGCAATCCAGCATTTATATCGGTGAAAGTACTATTTCCATTATTGTGATAAATCCGAGTGAGAAAATCGTAACCGTAATGTTGTGCACCGGCTAAGATAAAATCGAGATAACCATCATTGTCATAATCACCCCATGCTACTGAGCCCAAGATGTCCGGAAGTGGGGCATTGATATCAACGAATGTTCCATTATCATTCCGATAAATTTTTGTTACAGGGTACGCTATTCCACTAATCTCTGTAGTACTTCAAGCGATCAGAAGATCTAAATCGCCATCATTATCATAATCGCCCCATGCTGTTCCCGTATTGCCGTGAACACCAACAAGAGGAGCGTTGATGTCTACAAACGTTCCAGCATCATTCCGATAAATTTTCGCAGCGAGACCACCCGTTGCTATTGTACCGACTGCAACCAAATCAAGATCACCATCGTTGTCATAGTCTCCCCATGCAGTGGTGCCGCCAATGGTTGAGGGTAACACGGAAGAAACATCCGTAAAAGGATCCGCTGATGGAATAACTATTGGTCCTTCTGCGAAAATTTTATATGAGTTTATTGGATTAATACTATCTGCAAGAAGAGCACTGTGGACTGATTTCATATCCACAGATACCGGTACTCCAAAATTTATTGAACGGGATGTATTTGTCCCAATTGCACTCACCGTTGAACGAATAGTGAACGATTGGCAAATGACGATAGTCGGAAAAATAACTAATGTGATCAGAGTTAAAAAAAGTTTTTTCATTACAACCTCCAGTAATAGTTTGATGAAACGTTTGCCCTGTAGAACTTTCTAATTAACTGTCTAAATTTATGGTAAGAAAATACCTCTTCAATATCAACGTATATTTATTAATGCCAAAATTAAATTGAAAATAGTGTAGGTTGGTTACCCTGCAATGCTTATTTTACTCGATTTCCAGTGAAAAACCTTCCTTGTTCTGAGAATAATCAACACACCCTACTATGTATAATGAATTAGCTCAACGACTACCTAACGGTTCTTTTCTAATTTTTTCCCTTTTCTAAGAATTCCGTAAATCCTACCGCCCATCAACTGTGATGCAAATTTAAGAAAACTGTTTTCGGAGATCGTTTTAATATTGAAATTATAGATTTTATCGAGACCGGGCGCCGGATATTTCAACCGTATATCCCAATCTTCAAAGAGATCAAAAGCTTCTTTCCAGATTTTCAACGAGAATTGTGTCTCTAATATCCCATATTCCCGCTCGATAATTTTACCAAATCGAAAATACGTTCTAAACCTTGCCACCTCGTGTAACCCTAACCAGCTTTTCAACGCCTCTCTATCAAAGTAGAAATATCCTCCATCTTTCAAGAGCGAATGAACGGCTTGAAAAACCGGTCTCGGATCAGGAAAATGATGAATCGTTGCAAAACAAAAAACAAAATCCAATTGCTGTGAATGAATATTTTCTTTTGCTTTCAAAAAATCGTCTGCAACCAAAATCAATTTTTCGTGCGGGAGCTTCTTTCCTTTGTATTCATTCTTGAAAAACTGTTCAGAAACAATCCTTGAGATATTAAGCATGTCCTGTGAGATATCGAACGCATATCCTTTCTCAAGATTATACTTATGAATCAAGGAAAGAATTCGCTGCGCACGCTCAGCACCGAACTCGCCGAAAACCATATCTTTTTTAATACCAATATTATATTTCTCGTCGAGGCGTTGAAAAATGTTGACTGTTTCTTCCATCCTTTGCTTCATCAAGTTTATTAATTGCTCTGGATTTTTCTCTTCAACCGCTGCAACTCCTTTCCGATAGTTAATCTCGCCCGATTTATTCGATTCATCCTGATACTTGTAGCCATTCGACTTCATTTCATTTTTCCTCTAACTAATAAGATGATAATATAAAATGTTCGGAAATATATTTAATTCGATTTAGATGCTTTGTAAATTTCCCACAAAAATCTAATCCATCCAACTCTTAGGTAAATTTTTTGTGATCTCAATATTCTCAAATTTCTTACTTTTACGAGCGCCAACTTTCTTCGCCCACTCTGCCATGTTATGGATTCCATCCACAAGATTAGACTTAGTGGTATGATTGAAAACTTTTTGAACTTTCGAATGATCTGAATACGCATGAACAACCTCTCTACGCGCTTCAAGGTAAGCTATCTTAGGTTCTATTTTGAATTCTCGCGCAACTGCTTTTGCAAGATCATTAACTGATACCGGCTCATCCGCTCCAATATTGAATATCTGATTGTATGCTGAAGGAGTATAAATTGATTTAGCTATGATCGGTGAGACATCGCGGATGTAACTAAACGCTCTGGTTTGTTTTCCATCGCCAAAAATCGTAAGTGGTTTACCTTGCATGAGCTGATTCATAAATATCCCAACAACATTACGATACTTATCACCGATATTTTGATACTCGCCGTATACATTGTGAGGACGGAAAATGACATAGTTGAGATCAAATAAATGTTTAGAAGCTTTTAATTCTTGCTCGACTGCATGCTTGGAAATACCATATGAATCTTCCGGTTCAGGAATCATATCTTCACGCATCGGAAGCTGGGCGGCACCATATACCGCGATTGATGACGTGAAAACGAAACACTTCACGTTATTGTTTACTGCTGCGTTGATGAGATTGATACTGCCGATCAAATTATTCTCGTAGTTGAACCGCTTGATGAAATGACTTAATCCTTCTGCGGCGTATGCTGCCAGATGGAAGACATACTCTATCTGATAATCCCGAAATATTTTATCTATAAGCTGAACATTATTGATTGATCCTTCAATGAAAACAGCAGCGGGATTAACATTTTCTCTGAATCCGCCGCTGAGATCATCGAGGGCGATAACTTTTTCCTTCATTGATAGTAGATCGTTTACAATATGAGAACCGATAAATCCGGCTCCGCCTGTTACTAAAATTGCCATTATATTTTCCTGTTAATTTGTTTTGATTCGTCTAATTGCATCTTTGAAACCTTTGAAGAGCGATGTTATAATCTTAAAATTACCTTTTAATAATTGTTTAAGGATAAAAAATATTGTCATCCCCCCCACGCACCAAGGAATTGTTATCCAATGGTACCATCGCGCATACCGCTTGAAAAAAATCAAATTGTGTTCAACTTTAAGTCGTGTTTTATACGGTGTTAAGCCACCACCGCTAAATGCTGATACTTTGTGCCACAACTTTGCCTGAGGCACATAAACTAAACGATAGCCAGCTCGTTGTGTTCGCTCTGACCAATCTGCATCTTCCGAATATATCGGAAAATATATCGGATCAAACATTCCAACAGATTCAACAACCTTGCGCTTTATCAAGAATGCACACCCTGTAATATATTCAGTTTCTTCGACTTGATCATACTGCCCGCTATCCATCTCCCTCAAACCGCGATGCGAGATAATTCCTGTAAAGTAATTTACCTTACCACCAGCGTACCAAATTTTATTCGGCTCTGAATAATAATAAATTTTGGGTGATAGAATTCCAATCATCTCATCTGAACTCGCCGCTTTCATCAATTCCGTTAGCATTTCGGGATCAACAGCAATATCATTATTCAGAAGAAAAATCCACTCGGCACCCTGCTTAAGCGAGTACCTTATTCCAATATTATTCCCTTCACCGAATCCCAAATTTTTTCCATTTTCAAGAACGATAACAGATGGATATTGTGCGCGAACAGCATCCGGGCTTCCATCGGTCGATCCATTATCAACCACAACTACTTTGAAATTTGGATAAGTCATCTTTATAATTGACTCCAAACTTTCAAGCAGTAATACTTTGCCGTTCATATTCAAAACAACACAATGAACTAGCGGCGACGGTACTGGTATCATTGTTTATTTAATATGCTCAAGAATGATATTAATAATTCTTGCTGCAGCTTTTCCATCTCCATACGGATTCGCTTTCGTTGCCATCTCGTGATATGCTGCCTTGTTTGAGAGTAAACGTTGGGCTTCACGGATGATGATATCTTTATCGGTTCCGACTAATTTCCCTGTTCCGGCATCAATTGCTTCCGGGCGCTCAGTGGTTTTTCGTAAAACAAGCACCGGTTTACCGAGCGATGGTGCTTCTTCCTGCACTCCACCGGAATCTGTCAGAATTAAATATGATTTATTAATTAGCTGCACAAACGGACGGTATTCCATCGGCTCAATTAAGTGAACGCGCGGAACACCTGCAAGAATCTCATTCGCTTTTTTCTGAACGTTTGGATTTGGATGTACCGGATAGATCAGTTCGACATCCGGATTCTGCTCGACTAAATAGCGACATGCAGAAAATATATTTCCCATCGGTTCACCAAAATTTTCGCGCCTGTGCGATGTTAGAAGAATGACACGGTTTTTTACAAAGTCAATACTCTTCAAGGGTTCCATGTCAAACTTATAATTGGGATCGACGATCATCAGGAGAGCGTCAATGACGGTATTACCCGTAACAAAAATATTTTCCGATTTTATTCCTTCATTTAAAAGATTTTTCTTGGACCATTCTGTTGGAGCGAAATGAAATTCTGTAAGCCGTGTTGTTATCTGGCGGTTAATCTCTTCGGGAAATGGATTCATCTTATTCCAAGTCCGAAGTCCCGCCTCAACATGCCCCACTGGAATCTTGAAGTAGAATGCCGCGAGAGCAGCCGCAAACGATGTTGTGGTATCCCCCTGGACAAGAAGTATATCGGGTTTTTCTTTGATGAGAACCGGTTTGATCTCATTCAGCACAGCGGTTGTTACATAAAATAAATCTTGATCAGGCTGCATTATATCCAGATCGTAGTGCGGCACGATCCCGAAAACATCCAGCTTCTGATCGAGCATTTCCCTGTGCTGCGCCGTTACGATAACAACGTGCTCAATTTTACACCTTTCGAGTTCCTTCACGATAGGCGCCATCTTGATGGCTTCGGGGCGAGTTCCAAATACAACAGCAACTTTCATAATATTACCCTTGTTTCTTTAATCGCATAAAGTTCTATCCGGTCTCCATATTTGTTAATTAATTTTGTTAAAATATAGTTGGGATATTGAAAAACTTTTTTTAGTACCCGCTGGAGAATCGATCCTCGCAAAATAATCTCAGCAGGTGGAACAGGAAACTCTTTAATAGTGACTGGTTGAAACCCGTATTGTTTAACTAAATTTACTAAGCTTTTTACCCGATATTCAAATAAATGATATGGAGGAAGATTGACCGTTACTTTCCAACCGATCAGATGAAAAACCAAAAAACCAAGTCGGGAAAACAATGTGTTGGTTTGCATTGGGCACAAGATGACAAATAGTCCATCCTTCTTTATTATTCTGTTGATATGCTTCATGGTATTTGTTGGAACAGGCAAATGTTCCAACACATCCCCCATAAATACAATATCGAAAGTTTCAGATTGAAAATTTGCATCTTCAAGATTGCCCGTAATAACATTAAGATTAAATTTTTTACGTGCGAAATCAGCAGCTTCACCGGAAACCTCGACACCTTGAACATCGTAACCAAAATTTCGTGCGTTGTTCAGAAACGCTCCACCTGCACAGCCAATTTCTAAAAATTTTCCTTCCGATTTATACTCTTTAATCCGGTGTAACATAGTATCATCACTCAATCGGGTAAGAGTCTCATCATCAAAATAACTACCCTCATGTCCACACCGATACCCGCCGTCGAAATATTCTTTCGAGTAGAAATTCTTGATTTCTTCGGATGATGGCTGCGGGAAAATAAAGATAATACCACAATCTCTACATTCGATCCCGCCCAGCCACTTCCCGCTGAACCGGTAACCAAATGGTTTTGGCTTCAAATTAGCTGAAGAACATATCGGACAACTCTGTGGTTGTTCGCTCATCTCATACCCACAAGCTCTTCTATGTTTCGAATCAAATTATCCCACGAGAACTTCACCTTTTCCTCTTTAACATTGTTGATAAATTCAGTTTCTCTTTGTTCATCATAAAATCTTATGATTGCATCTGCAAGCATTCGGGGATCGTTCGGCGATACGATGAAACCGGTTTTACTATCGACAACGACCTCTGCAAGCCCTCCAACATTTGTTGCAATCACCGGCTTATCAAAATTATAACCGATCTGTATGATACCACTTTGAGTCGCCGAAAGATATGGCAGCACAACAACATCGGAAGCGCTAAAGTAGGTCGCAACTTGTTCATTCGGAATATAGTCGGAGACAAACTTGATGTATGGCTCAAGGTGCAAGTTTTTAACTTTCTGCCTATATTTTGCCTCGTCATCATAAAACTCACCGACAGCCAATAATAATAATTCCCCAATCGATAATCTCGATTCTCTAATCTCTTTCATTGCATCAATCAAAACCATTAAACCTTTATAAGCACGAACATAACCAAAGTACAAAATAACTTTTTTCGCAGATATTCCCAACGATGCCCGTGCTTGATTTTTGGGAATTGGTAAACCAAAATTCTCATAAACAGGGTGAGGGACTTTTCGATACAGCGCACCCGGAAAATATTTTTTTAAATCATTTTCGACCGCACCCGACTGCACGATAAAATAATCAACTTGTTTGAAAGCGTATTTTGTGAAAACGATATCTCCTGGTCGACGCTCATGGGGAATAATATTATCACAAATAAAAAGTACTTTGGCGTTGGTTTGCCTTTTCACTATCTTTGCGATTGTTCCGAAGCAAGGTCCAAAAAACGGGAGCCAATATTTAAAGATTAGCAAATCCGGTTTTCGCTCTCTTATTTTTTTTGCTACACGAATCCAATTAAACGGATTGATTGAATCAATAAGTCGGGGCGATGGTTGGACACCACTAAGGTTTCCCACTTCTTCCTGCGTCTTTCCAGGAAAGAGGAGTTTAGGATATTGACGCTTGAACGTAATAATCTCAACATTGTGTCGCACACTTAAGTGGGATGCAAGGAGCGCATTAAAGTGTGCAATACCGCCACGAAGCGGATAGGCAGTCCCGACAATAATAATATTCACTTTGATACCATGCTATTTCGTGAACTGAAAGATGTAATTGAGTTTACTGCGAATAATAGATGAATCAACATTTGAAGATACAAGATTTTTCATCTGATTACAATATCCCTCGAATTCAATACCCTGTTGATCAACTATCTAAGGATGATTAATGTTTTTATTATAAAATGAAATTATCCGGCACGCTTCATCAAAATCCCATTTTTGCAAAGCGATCATGGCGAGTGATTTTATTGCCGGTGCATTATCCGGATCCTGTTCAACCGATTTCTGGAGGTTTTCAACAGCTTTATCAAATTGTCTATTCGCATAGCAGGCAACACCTAATTTAAAATAAAAAATCCAATCTCGATGTCGGGATTTAAGGCATAGGGCAGCAAATCTCTAATCGTTTCTTCGCGCCGTTTGATCTGCTCATCAAGATTATCAATCATCGTATCGAACGACGATTCATTGTATCAATCTCACACGATCAACCAATTATGGTTTCCGTGCATTTATCAACACAAACGGGAGAAATCGCCAGAGAGGTAGAAATTTTTCAAGTCCTTTCTGGATTGTTGGAAGTCCTGGCACATTATCCAATAATTGCGGTGGAAAAAATCCAAAACGTTTTACACTTATATTCACAAAACCTAATGTTTGTAAGATTTTTTTTGTTCGGCTGGCACTGAAAGTGAACATGCCTTTCTCAGCTTCCCAGTTCATTTCACGGCTAAACATAACCTGAAGCAGGAAAAGCGGATTTAGCCGGTTCGGTTCTAAGAAACCAAGCCGTCCACCTGACTTAAGTGTTTGGTGTATCAGCTTAAATAATTTCATATGGTCTGGAATATGGTGAAGGATGAAAAATCCGCTTACTGCATCAAATGATGCATGACCAAAATCCAACGGAAGATCAAAAACGCTTGCACATGCAATGTCGAGATTGGTAGAAGGCATCCGTTCACGTTCCAATGCTTTAAGTAAAGCAGGCGATGTATCGAGTGCTACGACTTTATTACAGTACGGTGCAAGATGTAATGTGAACCTACCAGCACCAGCGCCAATATCAAGAACTGTATCGGAATTGGTAAGCGAAAGTCCATTTGCCATATGATTGGTTAAAGATTTTGCGTAAGTACTGTTTGGCTTGAAAGATAAATGGGTATGTTTTTCGGCATCATAATAAAATTCGTTCTGAACCCGTTGCCATTGTTCTTTTATTGATTCCATGGATACAAACTACTATTTATCAAAGCCAATTTTTTCTTTGATCACGTACAGGGGTCTTCGTTTCACCTCATCGTAAATTCGTCCGAGGTATTCACCAATGATTCCGAGTGTTAATAAAATCAATCCACCCATAAACAGGATCGAAAAAACCGGTGACGCCCAGCCAGGTGTCGCTTTATCGGTGAAGAGCTTTGCGTAGATAACATAGAGCATTCCAATAAATGCAAGGAAGGCAATCGAAACACCTACATAAGTTGCAAGCCGGAGCGGAGCATTTGAGAATGAAAAGATACCATCAAATGCAAGGTGCATCAACCGACTGATTGTCATCTGTGGTTTACCGGCAAAACGCGCTCCGCGGTCATATTCGATGCTGGTCTGCTTGAATCCTGCCCACGCCCGCATCCCTGCGATGTAGCGATTTCGTTCCGGCATTGATTGCAGTACGGCGATAACCTTTCGATCCATTAATGAAAAATTACCGGCTTCAATTGGAATCGGTATCGAAGAAAACATTTGCATTACCTTATAAAACGAGTGAAAGGCAAATCGTTTCAGAACATTTTCCTTTCGACTCCTTTTTACGGTATAAATCACATCAAATCCATCCCGCCAAAGCGCAATCAGCTTAGTAAGTAGTTCAGGTGGATCTTGAAGATCGCCATCCATTAAAATTACAGCTTCTCCACCAGCGGAGTCGATACCTGCAGAAATTGCAACTTGGTGACCAAAATTTCGAGCGAGGTCAACCACTTTAACACGCGAATCCTTTCCAGCACACTGTTTCAATGCCGGCAGGGAATTATCCTGGCTGCCATCGTTTACGAAGATGATTTCGTACGGCTCAGACACCTGTCCCATCACCTGTGAAAGACGGTGATGAAGCTCAGGGATCGTTTCATGCTCATTATAGATTGGAATGACAATAGATATCATGGCTCAACTCATAACAAATTAAGAATATATTTCTTCAACCTCAAGCGGTAACAGTTTTGAGATGCTGATTTTTTCGTTTGCGCCTATAAGCAATGGCAAGCCCAGCCGCGCATAATCCGAATACCGATAAAGAAATAGATGCACCGAGATAAAATGATTTCGGCTCATAACGTAAAACAACCGTGTGCTCGCCCTGATCAACAATAAGCGCACGCAAACTCCAATCGGCACGATATACATGTGTGGGAACACCGTTAACATAAGCATTCCACCCGGGGCAATAAATCTCGCTCATCACCAGGATTCCTTTCTTCGGAGTATAAACTTTTAAACCTATCGTGTTATTAGTGTAGGTTTGAATTTCAGCTCTCCAGCTTGACGTACCAATATCATTTAATTCAACACCTAACGATTCACGCAGCGTTACAATCTTTCTTGGATCAAATTGATTACTTGCGATGAAAAGACTTTCCTGCCGGACCGTTGTAAATGTTTTATAATTGTAAACGAAGAAAGCCCGGGGCAAATATGCTGAGTCCACTGCCAGACTTGTCTGCAATCGAGGTTGATTTTGGATTAAAACTGTATCTGTTTTCACAAGGTATTTTGTATTCAATAATTCATGCATTCTTCTTCCGGGAGGAAACCTCCATTGAAGGGCAAGCTGTGAGTAACCTTCTAATAAAAATATTCTATCAATCATCCCTTGGTTCCTATCGAGAAGCATTACGTAACTGTTTCGCATGTTGATGCGAAAATATTCCGACTTCCCTTCTTCTTTCCATTGGGCGATTAGATTTGCTCGCTGGTTGAAGTGATCGTCTGGATTAATTGTCCCATTGTTTTGGCTAAAACCAAATATATACATATCAAGAAACTGAGCTGTGAACAAAAGCACAACAGCCGAAGTCGTAGTGAGCTTGCGCTTCAAGAAGAGAAATAGGATCAATAAAGTTCCCAGCACGATAGCAGCTGAAATCAACGTTTGGCTTTGTGCGATCTCATAAGCAACAGGAAAAGCTGCCCGCGGAGACTCAAATCTAAATGCACCGGTACGAAGCAGTCCGTAGATCATGCTATCAACCAAGTGCAGTTGTACAACGATGGTGATAATAAGTGTAATACTGGCTAAAGCGATTATAACTTTCTTAAAAAACTTTTCCGAAGTTTTAGAGTTAATTAATTCTTGTAAACCAAAGCCACTTAAAAAAGCAACGGCAAACACAAAGAAAAATCCCCACCTGCCCAGAGAACGAAACTTACTGAACCCGGGCACAAAATTATAGAAGAAACCGTGAATGATGAAATTATCGCCAAGCGCATAAAGGATCGCAAAGAGTGCAAATCCCGCAACTATTGCAATGTAGCGATTTATTTTTATGTACTTCAGAGCAAAGAGTGCAAGCGTAAAAGCGGCTATTCCCGTGTAGATACATGTTTCCCAGAAATTCCAATTCGATTCCGGTCCCCAATACGGAGACGGATTTCCTGATTCAAGAGCATTAGACGATCCGAAAATTTTAGGAATAAGTATGGTGATCATCTGTTCCCACCATAATTCACCTTCCGTAGATCTCGCAAACGAAAATTCTTCCCTGACAGAGTAATTAGTCAGCTCATTTGTTGGAAGTAATTGGATTGCTCCTAACCCAACCGCAATCACTACGATACCCATTGCAAGCAATGATAGCCGTGCTACACCTTTTGCAACATTCGGGTCCCCGGTGAGTCGTTTTTCACGAACAAATGAAAATACCTCTACAACAAAAAATGTCAGTAGAAACAGGAATATGTACAGTGTTATTTGGATGTGCCCACCGCACACAATTAATGAAAGAACAAATCCACCAAGGATCATCGAGATAACCGATCGGTTCTTCAAGGTTCGGTGGAAGAGAAGAACGACAAGCGGAAACCATGCTGCCTGACATATGATTACAAGATGAATGATGTGCGTAATCATGAAACCTGAGAACATGTAAGCAAGTGCGCTGAACGCTGCTGGAATTTTTGAAAGTCCAAATTCTTTGACGCAGTAAAACATTGTAACACCCGCCAGTAGAATATGAGCAAGAATGTACATCTCAACGTACCAGAAGTTCAGCTTTCCAGCAGATACGAGAGGTACCAATAGAAAATGTGGAAGGTAGAATGTTGTGCCTGTAATATCTGCAGCAAACGGCATTCCTGAAAATGTGAACGGATTCCAGAGCGGAACTTCACCATTTGCAAATGAGACGCTGGCAAAATTTCTGTACGGATAAAATTGATAAATGAAATCTTCCCAAAGAAATGCAGTTTGAAAAATAAGTTCATGAAAAAATATTGCCGTAAGAACAGCAAGTATTGCGAACCACTGCCAGTCGCGAAGCGATGCTACCCGATCGTTTATGCTGACAAGAGTAACTGACTGTGGAGATTTCTTTTTTTGCTTTGTCATCTGTCTATGTCTTCACTTAAGGAGAGACACAATTGTTGTGAATACTTTTTCTACTGAGATATATTGCATACAATTTTTCGGACATGTTGGTGAATAAAAACAATCGCATTCAAAGTCCGGCTCAAGTATTTCTCCACGACCATACAACTCGAATTCATGCCTATTGAATATGTTATTAAAGAGAACAATCTTTTTCTTTAAGCCAATCGCAAGATGCATTGCCATTGTAACTGCTGTAACAACAAGATCGCACCTACCGACTTCGCTCATAAACTGGTTTAGTGGAAAATGCCCGAAATACCGTGCACGGCTTTGCTTAGCAAGCTTCAAATTTTTTTTATGTTCCAATTCGCCGCCGAGGAACAGAGGAATATATCCATCCTTTTTGAGCTTCATCGCAAGGGTAATCCAATATTTATCGGGCCAGAGACGCGATGTCCACCTGCCACCGCAGCCAGTGTTCAAACCGATAATCTTTTTATTTTTAGGAAGTTTCCATTCATAGTCCCTAACTTCTGGCATGATGTACTCTTCCTTACTAAACTCATAACCACAAATTTCAAAGCTTTCTTCTTGATAGCTTTTTGTGTTTACCTTACTTAAATCATCGAAAACCCCTGTTAGATATTTATGCTCTGCTTGAGAATCAATTGGCATACACTTACCATCTTTCAACGTGAACCCCTTCTTTACCGGAGCAGTGAGCTTTAAACAGAGAGCGCAGGCTTCCTTATCTTTATCCAGATTGAATATCGTGTCAAATGTAACTGCCTGTAATATAATAAGGCTTTGCGGAGTAAACGCCAACACAACATCTACACTTTTTGGAATAACATCCGGTGATAATGTGAGCCACCAGATTTCAGCGAGCGGCTCGGCTTTTTTTAGTTTATGAAGGAGCGGGGTTGTCCGAATAACATCTCCGATCGCACCAAGTTTAATAATAAGAATTTTTTTGTTGGTTGTTTCAGCATACGCGCAATTCTTACCATTTTCATCTACACAATGAGCGCCATATTGTTTGTGCGGTTTGCAAGGAACATCACCTCGAAAATACCGGCAATTATATTTTAGGTTCTTGAGTGTAATTTTCATTGTTTTAATTTAATTATTCTAACTCCATAACCTAAATTCAACCCAGCGACATAAGCTGTTTTCAGATTTAATCGATTAAGAACTGTATCGCTGTAAAGTAAAAAATTCAATTGAGGACGAAACACCCTTACAACTCTTGCACTCACAACAAGGTATCTTGCTTGAACACGCCGACAAAACGCTAAGATGCTGTCAACAGGATCATTCGGCATCGTAATATATTTTCCACCGGCATAAAAAGCCGTAAAGGGTTTCCGATCGACAAAGATATCCCCTTCTTTTGTGATTGGTTTTACCGCCAGACCCGCAGTACAAAACTCAGTTATCCCTTGTTCCGGTATCGCGGCATAAGTTGCAGTTGGTGAATAAGCAAGTATGATAATGAAAGCACCGAGAAATGCCACCCATATTTTTTTCCATTCACTTAAAAAGATAAATGCGAACAAAATCAAGAAAGGTATATATGGAATGATGAAGCGCTCGCTTGTTTCAAGACCGAACAATGGCAAGATGAAAAACATGGCAATTCCCGCAAGAAGAACATTCCTGCATTTGATCATTCCAATACAGCCGATGAGAACCAATGGTATACCTGCGAACCGTAAAAAATGGGATGTATATTCTTTAAGTCGAGCAGGATAATGTTTTAGTCCAGAACAAATTTGCTTGGACAGAGAAAACGTTGGCGCATCCGACGCTTCGCTTGCTACGTTGATGTGCCAATCTTTTTCCCAAACTCGGAGATTCATAGTCTTTGCAGTCAATGTCCATTCACCGCTGTGAATGCGTAAATAAATGATATATGGTAACGCACACACCAAAAAACCTCCAAGTACAAAACCGATGAATTGCCGCTGTCGATAACCGATAATTTCATAAACAAGCAATAGAATAAAAAAGAGCAGAGCTTCGGGACGAGTGAGATAAGCCAATCCGCTTGAAATGCCGAACAATATCGGTTGTCGGCGAAAATAGAATAAGAACGCGGTAACTTCCAAAAGAATAAACAATGACTCGCTAAGTGTTGTTGCACTGAATCGTATCAATAAAGGATCTAAAACAACAACCAAGGTAGCAAGAATAGAAAGCAGTGAGTTTATAAAATGTCGAGCAAGAAAGAATAATGGAATTGGTAAAATTGCGCCAGAGACTATTGAAACCATCTGTGCCGCTTTCACACCATCGGGAATGAAAAAACGAAACAATTCAATGAATAAAGAATAACCCGGATGGAAAACCGATTGCCATGATTCATCTCTGAAATAATTTATATAAAATGTTCCGTCGAAGGTAACTAACGTATGAAACCGCAATACATAAAGCCGTAATGCGAGACTTCCGATACAGACGGCACCAACTATCAGCCATTCTGATCGTTTGCTCCAATTTGTTTTTGATAAATTATCAATCTGGAGATTCGGCTTCACCATACTTATGTGGTTATTTCCAGATCTCCCGAATTGAATATTCCTTATCAGCAGATTTTCGTGTTTTCGTAACCAACTCACCGATAAGTCCAATAGAAATAAATTGTATTCCCACAATAATCAATAAAACTCCACCTACAAAAAGAGGACGATTGCTAAGCGCTATCCCTTCAGTAAATTTTAAGATGACAAGATAAAGATCAACAACAAAACCGACAAGGAAAAATGCCAGACCCCAAAAACCAAATAGGTGCAATGGACGCTGCATGTATCGTGTTGTGAAAATAACAGTCAGTAAATCTAAAAATCCTTTCCAAAATCTCCCAAGACCAAATTTAGTCTTGCCATATTTTCGTTCGTGGTGTTGAACAGGTATCTCCCCAATTTTATATCCGAGCCAGTGGGCGAGTACCGGTATATAACGATGAAGCTCGCCGTATATCTCAACCTCTTTTGCAATTTCTTTCCGGTAAGCTTTCAATCCACAATTAAAATCATGTATTTTGATTCCCGTGAGTATAGAAGTAACAAAATTAAAAAATCGTGAGGGAATAGTCTTAGATAATGGATCAAACCGTTTTTTCTTCCAACCGGAAACAAGGTCGTATCCTTTTTTTATCTCATTAATCAGATTAGGAATTTCATTTGGGTCATCTTGAAGATCGGCATCCATCGTAATGATGATTTCTCCTTCAGCTTTCGCAAAGCCAACCGAGAGAGCAGCAGATTTACCATAATTTCTACGAAAACGAATAATCTTCACTCGTCGATCTCGGTTGCGCAAATCATGTAGAACGCGTATCGATCCATCTGTGCTGCCGTCATCGACAAAAATGATTTCATATCGGCCGATGCGATTTAAACCATTTCTGATTTTATCATAAAGCTCCCGAAGCGATTGTTCTTCATTATACAAAGGAATAACAATCGAAATTTCCTTAGCCCCCTGCTGATATTGATGATCATCGGAAGATCGTCCATACCGACGTCGTCCTTTTTGCCTATCCGGACGACTATCCTTTTTTTCTGTCCTTTGTTGTTGAACTGGCATTCCCGGCTGAGGCGATTGTCGCGTCGAACCGTTACTAACTGTTTCTTTTGGGGGAATTATCTCGCCAGCAGGTCGATTTATGTTTTGGTTCTGGGTTTGATCATTCATCACTTTTCTCGTGTAATTTTTGTCAAAATACGATATTTTTTGTTGATAATCAAAGTTTTTGGTTTTATTTTTAAAAAATCCTTGCTACAATAGTGATAATTTGGTAAATTTAATTAAACACCAAAAGTATCTCCACTCATAATTTATACGAGCATATCCAATGAAAAAAAATTTATACTCCTTCATTTGTATCATAGCAGTAATGCTGATTGCAATTTCTCATGCGTCATCACAGATGGATCTAAAGGAATATGCGAAGCAGCGAAGTTTACAATGGCAATCCCAGCGTGCCTACGCTGAGTCAGTCGCTATCTTGAAGCATATGCCGATTAGAACTGAATCAAAAGATGGAAGAGTTATTGAACTTCAGCGATTTTATAGGGGTCATCCTCAATATTACACAACTTGTAATTTCAACGCAGCTAGGACAATCTCAACTAATAAAGTTTGGCCCGGTGGCGTAGGGGGATACGATTTGACGGGGACCGGTGTAACTCTTGGTGAGTGGGACGGTGGAAGAGTTCGAGCAACACATCAAGAGTTTTCTGGCCGCGTTACTTCTACTCAAGGCTCACTTGCAGACCACGCAACTCATGTCGCAGGAACGATGATCGCAGCAGGAGTTGTTGGTGCTACAAGAGGTATGTCTTACCAAGCTTCACTAAATGCATTCGATTGGAATAGTGATGAATCTGAAATGGCAACACAAGCAAGTTTAGGGTTACGCGTCTCAAATCATTCTTATTCGTATATCACTGGATGGGATTATAACACACTTGGTGATGGTAGATGGGTATGGTTTGGTGATGTTAATGTCAGTACAGTGGAAGATTATAGTTTTGGTTTCTATGATGATCATGCGAGAGAATGGGACAATATTGCCTATAATGCACCATACTATCTTATTGTTGCTGCAGCCGCGAATGACAGGGGAGATGGCCCTGGTGGAACAGTACAACATTGGGTTTGGGTCGGTGCTGGTTATGTTCTTCAAACAGTTCCAAGAAACCGCGATGGAAACAATGACGGTTACGATTGTCTAACATCTCCTGGTATAGCAAAAAACATATTGACTGTTGGCGCAGTAAATGCTATTTTAGGTGGTTATACAAAACCAAGCGACGTTGTAATGTCTACATTTAGTAATTGGGGACCAACAGATGATGGAAGAATAAAGCCAGATATCGTTGCCGATGGTATTGATCTTTTATCATCTATTTCAACAGCAGATAATGGGTATGGACGGATGAGTGGAACATCTATGGCATCACCGAATGCTTCGGGTTCAGTTGGCTTGTTGTTACAGCGTCAGAAAATGATGCACGATGCCATACCTCTACTATCGTCAACACTCAAAGCAATTATTATTAACACAGCCGATGAAGCGGGATCAAATCCCGGACCTGATTATAGCTTCGGTTGGGGACTGATGAATACACTAAAAGCTGTTCAAATCATGACACAAGATAGTATCGACGGATTCGGATCGCATATCAAAGAACTTGTTCTTCACCAAGGTGAAACTATTCAATTTGATATTGGTACCGAAGGTGTAGGCGCATTGAGGGCAACAATTTGTTGGAATGATTTTCCCGGTACTGTGCTTCCCCCAGCGCTTGATCCAACAAATTCAATGTTGGTGAATGACGTTGACCTCCGCATTATCAAAAAAATAAATCAAGAAATTTACTCACCATGGATACTTAATCCGGCATCACCATCCACCGCCGCGACTACGGGAGATAATTATAGAGACAATGTTGAACAAGTTCATATTGAATCACCGGAAAGAACTATTTATACGGTTCGAATAACTCATAAAGGAACATTAGTTGGAGGGCCGCAATATGTATCACTCGCTATTAATGGAAATACTATCGGATCAGCGGCAGCATGGTCGGCTCAACATTTCGAGATTGATGTCGACTCGGGCGCAGTAAAACTTGACTCATTCAAACTATACGACGTAGGTCCTGCCACCTTAGAATTTTCTATTAACGATACGGGAAAAACCTTACCACCTTGGTTATCCGTTAATAACAACACTGGGTCAGTTGCACAACTTGATAGTCTTAGCATAATATTAACCTTCGGCAATTTAACCCAACCGGTTGGAGATTATGATACAACACTCTCTATAGAAAGTAATGATACTATAACAGGAACCATTAATATCCCAATCATAGTCCATATTGGAATACGACGTACATTAACTACTCATGTTAATGATTTTTGGAATATAGTTTCTTTGCCTGTGGATCCGTTCACAAATCTAAGTGCTTCGTTATATCCCACAACAGTTGGTAAACCATTTGCTTATGATGGTTTTGGTTATATCGAAAAAGATGAATTGAAGATAGGTGAGGGATATTGGATGAAATTTAATGGAGAACAAAATATTCCAATCGAAGGATATATTTTTAAATCGAATACTTCCGAGGCATTGCTCGATCCGGGCTGGCATCTTATTGGTGCCCTCTCCAACTCAATTCCCATAGAAGGAGTGTCCACTGATCCACCAGACATTATCAACTCATTTTTCTTTGGCTACCGAGGTAGTTACATCTTCGCCGATAGTTTACATCCGGGGCGCGGTTATTGGATTCAGATTAATCAACCGGGAAAAATCACTTTAACCGGAACATATCCGCCATTACCAAAACCGGCCGCCGCTAAAATATTATCGAGATTCAATACAATCACTATAAGCGATGTAATAAATAATTCCCAATCGCTGTACTTTGGTTCGGGTGAATTGCAAGGATTCACTCCCAGTTTCTTCAAACTACCACCCAAGCCACCATCAGGTAGTTTCGATGTAAGGTTCGGTTCTGGAAGAATGTTAGAATGGTTTGCAGATGTTCCAAACGAAAAATCTGAATACCCAATTTACATTCAGACCGAATCCAGTCCGATTAAAATATGTTGGAATATGAAGCAAGAAGAAACTCGGAAATTCGTCATCCGGGATGAGTCAGGCAAGATTTATCCACTTGATAAAAATGGTAGTTTTGTACTCAACGGAGAAGCATCAGAAATTAGAGTTCTAACTCTGGCATCTGAACCTCCTCAAATCCCAAAGGATTTTGTACTGCAGCAGAATTATCCTAATCCATTCAATCCAACAACCAAACTTAAATATGGATTACCAAATGCTGGATATGTTAATATCATAATCTATAACATCTTAGGAAATGAGGTTGCCACTCTCGTAGATGGAATGAAAGAGGCGGGTTTTTACACTGTTGAATTCGATGCGAGTAATTTTCCGAGTGGTCTCTACTTCTATAGGATGAAGAGTGAAAAATTCACGACAGTAAAGAAAATGATTTTAATGCGGTAGAATTGTCAATTCCGTTTTTCGAAAGGCGTTTCCGTCAAATAAGGAAACGCCTTTCACATTTAATACTCATCAAAAATAACAAATGATATTAATATAGATTCATTTGTCAACAACAGCTGTAAATATAATCTACATGCAAAATAGTGTTGTAAATTAAATAGGTTATATGAAACGGGTTAACTAATTTAACGAATCTGTTGATTTCCACAACACCTCTTCCCCATCCGTGTAGAATCCTTCCAGCTAATTCAATTTCGTTAACCTTATTTCATTATTGAACTTAAGACAACCTCACTTGATTATTTTATTCTTGAAGTGAGCTGGCACGAAAATTTCTTATTAATTTACACAGTGTATGATCCATTAATCCAAAAGAAAGTGGGTAACATCATGGTTATTATTTTCGTATTAGTCACATTTGCGCTATTCATAACTATCAACCTTATAATCAGTTCACGCAAGAAGGCATCGAAAGAATTAGCTCCCCTAAAAATACCACCCGTTTCTCCGAAAGACTATCAAGAGCGATTCTTTCATCCCGGTCACAGTTGGATTTTTTTTAATCCATTAAAAGTGGCAACTGTGGGAGTTGACGATTTTACTAAACACCTTCTTGGCAAAGTTGAAAAAATCGAGCTGCCGGTAAAAAGCACATTTATCCACCAGGGCGATCCATTGGTGACTCTCAGGCGTGGTAAAAAATCTCTCACAATCGTATCACCGTTATCAGGAATTCTAAAAGAGGTAAACCACCCATTAGAGTTGCACCCGGAACTCATCAACAACTCGCCTTACAACGATGGATGGATAACCAAAATTGTACCGATCAATCTGACGCGCGAATTAAGAAACCTTCTACAGGGCAAGATTGAAAACGTTTGGAGAGAGGCGCTCCGTGTTCAATTAATTAATTTCTTTTCTCCACGACTTGGTTCAGTTCTTCAAGACGGTGGGCAATTGGTTGAGAATATAAGTGACCTGATTACCGACGATGAATGGAAAACAATTGTGGAAGATTTTTTCCCAACAGATTTTCGATCAACAAACCAATCATGAGAACCCGCATAACTAGGATCAACCATGACAGTACCATTCTTTATCGCATCCCTTACCTTGATATTATTAATCGAATGGATTTATCACCGAATTCGTAATAAAATGAACAGTCACTGAATTCATTTATTTGCTCATCTGATGAAAGAAATTATATAAATTTATGAACATTCTGAAAATCAAAACCAAGAGGTAGGAAAACTAAATGGACAGAAGAAATTTTATCAAATCCATTGGTATTGCGAGTAGCTGTACATTAGTATCTAAAACACTAAATGCCAAGCCTGTTAACAATAACAAAGAACTTGTGGGAATACTCATCGACACAACACGCTGTGTTGGATGTCGTACATGCGAGGAAGTCTGTGCGGAGACTCACGGTCTTCCCTCTACGGATTTGACTGACGATTCTATTTATAAAACAAGGAGGGAGCCGTCGGAAACTCAATGGACAGTAGTTAATCGTTTTGACACTGAGAAAGGGGGGGAAATATTTGCTAAAAAGCAATGTATGCATTGCGTTCAGCCCGCGTGTACATCTGCATGTCTTACAAAAGCGATGTTCAAAGAGGAAGATGGACCTGTTATCTGGCGAGAGAGCAAATGTATGGGGTGCAGATTTTGCATGGTCTCTTGCCCATTTGACATTCCTAAATTTGAATACAACAGCAGTATACCTAAAATCCAAAAATGTGTACTCTGCTATGATCGCATTCATGATGGGAAGCAACCAGCTTGCACTGAAAACTGTCCGGGTGAAGCTCTATTATTTGGAAAAAGAAGTGAGCTTATAGATATAGCTCGCGATAGAATATACAAAGAACCTGAGAAGTATAATCACCACATCTACGGTGAACACGAAGCAGGTGGAACTGGAATCCTTTACTTATCATCGGTCCCATTTGAGCAACTCAGCTTCAGGACTGACATTGGAACAACTTCTTACCCTGCATTAACTGAGAATTTTCTCTACGGAGTTCCCATCATATTAACGCTATGGCCAGCTTTCTTACTTGCACTCAGCAATTCGACAAAAAAAGATGACGAAGACACATTAGATGGGGAAACACATGAACGGTAAGATTCTCCGAACGCAAGTTACATTTCCTGAGAGAAGTAACTTGAGAAACTTCATACTCAAGGAGCTGAAACCCAAAGGTAAATTTTTCACTCCTTTCAATATAATCTCCATCCCCATCATTATCGTAGGGGCAATATTATTATGGATTCGGTTCACAAAAGGACTTGGCTCTATCACTAATCTTTCTCAGGATTATCCGTGGGGATTATGGATCGGATTCGATGTCATCACTGGTGTCGCATTCGCTGGTGGGGCCTATGTTCTTACCTTTATGGTGTATATTCTTCGACAGGAAAAGTATCATCCCCTCGTAAGAGTTACTGTACTCAACGGTTTTCTCGCATATATCTTTTATGCTGGAGCTTTACTTCTCGATCTTGGACGTCCCTGGAATGTTATAAATCCAGTTATCGGGAATTCATTTGGGTTAAGCTCTGTCCTTTTCCTTGTTGCTTGGCATTTTCTTCTCTACATGATTGCGGAATTCATAGAATTCTCCCCGACAATTGCAGAGTGGCTCGGTCGCGAGCGTCTCCGCAAATTTCTCAATTCCTTGACGCTTGGAGCTGTCATATTTGGTATTACCTTATCCACGCTTCACCAATCGGGTCTAGGGGCGCTCTATCTCATGGCAAAAGGAAAGATCCACCCATTCTGGTACTCGGAATTCATTCCGATTCTGTTTTTCGTCTCGAGCATCTTCGCAGGCCTTTCAATGGTCATTTTCGAAGGATCGATAAGCCATAAGGTTTATAAACATCGACTGGGTATCGAACTGCGTTTGTTTCATAACAACATCGTATTCAGTCTAGCAAAAACATGTGCTGGTGCAATGTTTGTTTATTTATTCCTGAAAATACTCGTTTTCATTCAGGGACAACACTGGCCATTAATTAATAGCTCAATGGGATATTGGTTTCTTGTGGAAGTGATCGGTTTTGTGCTGTTCCCCTGCATTCTCTTTTCACAAGCAGTCAGGTATAGAAATTCATCGATGGTACGCATAGCAGCGGTTCTCACGATGGTTGGGATCATACTAAACAGGCTTAATATCTCTGTCATCGCTTACAAATGGTATGCACCTATACGGTACGTTCCAAGCTGGATGGAAATAGAAATAACACTGGCAGTCATCTGTGCAGAAATATGGGTCTTTAGGTGGATTGTAAACAGAATGCCAGTCCTTGGTGCAACACATGAAAGTGATAATTCAAAGGATATCGAAGAAAAAGATATCATATGTAATAACATGAAAAAGGAAAATGAACAATGGAAGGTTCCATGTACGTAGATCTTTTTGCAACCAAAGGCATAGAGTATCTACTTGTTATAGGATTTCTTCTTTCTCTAATATTTTTTTGGAGATTTTTAAATCAATCTTTACAACCATCGCGTGAGCTTCAATTTGATGGTAAACCAGCGGTAATCTCTAACGAATGGTTTTACATTGCTGATCGTTACTTCTACCATCAAGGTCATGCTTGGGTTAAGCCGGTGAGTAAGAATTATGTGAGAATGGGTATAGATGATTTTGCTCAAAAATTACTTGGCAAACCGGATCGAATCAACGTTCCAAAAATCAATACTTTCGTAGAACAGGGTGATACCGGATTAAAACTCCAATTTGGTTCGAATACCATTGAGATACTTTCTCCTGTAACGGGAACTGTTGTACAAGTAAATCGGCAGATTATTGACTCGCCGGCCATCATTAATGATGATCCTTATGGAAATGGTTGGATAATGAAGGTTAAGGTTTCAAAAATGAATACGATATTAAAAAATCTTTTGACTGGTGGCTTGGCAAAACATTGGATGAACAATACATTGAATATTATTCGTCGAAGAATGTACGGTCAACTTGAGTATACTTTTCAAGATGGAGGTACCCCAATTCTTGGTTTCGTTAGAACACTTTCACCAGATAATTGGGAAGAAGTTGCCAAAGAATTCCTAATGAGTAAGTGAAATGGACTCGGGATCACAAAAAAAATATCCCATAATTGCTCCAAGCCATCTTAGATGCATCTGGATGACTGCTGGAATTATCTCATATCAACTATGCGATTGTAAGTATGATTGCGATAATTGCCCCATCGATGCTGCTTTGCGTAAACAGGAACCGCAACAACAACCAAAACGAATTCAAGAACCCAGCATAACATTAAAGGAGCCAGAAACGTTACGAAAAAAATACTTCTACACAACCAGTCATACCTGGCTACAAATTATTGGTACACATAAAATCCGGTTGGGTATTGAACCTCACATTGCCTCGACACTTTTAATCCCAAAGTCTGTTGTCCTTCCATCAATCAATCAATCTTTGGCCAAGAATCAATTAGCTGCTTGGATTATACTCATGGATGGAACCTTACCGATCATGTCTCCAATAGATGGAGAAGTTATCGCCGTCAATACAACACTCATCGAGCACCCTGAGTATATGAACAATTACCCGTTTGATTCGGGTTGGCTATTTGAAATCGAATTTAAAAAATCACAATTTATATCTTCTCAATTTCTCGGTTTCAGGAAAGCACAAGAAGTATACAACAAAGACTCACTTCGATTCACCGTTGCACTTAGCAAAGCAATGAAAGAAGTTTCCCCCTCAATTGGCACGACCCTTGCCGATGGTGGAATGCCACTTAGAGATATTTCGAGCATTCTGGGACAAAAAAAATATTTTGATATTGTCAGGCATGTGTTAAGCAGCAAAATTGCTTATTAATTTCTTTCCAATTCACTAAAATCTTTAGTAATCTGAAGGATCATTCACGATATCTCGATCCGGCAAGCATACTATCGCTTCTTTTCATAAATGATAATCTTGTGGTTTTACACCCCCCATTCTTTTATTAATGCGTAAAAAATGTTATTTTTCGTGAAAAGCTGATGGCACGAAATTTGAGCTATTTTTTAATTAATAATATGAAATTTTTACATTCACTGAGCTTTCGGGTTCTTGGCGGTTCATTTATTCTTCTTCTCGGACTAGTAAGTCTATATTCGTATTTTGTTATTAACTTTCACAACGAGCAAATGATGACATATGTTTTTCAAAGTGCCGACCGCTTGAGCGATGTTATCAAGAACTCTACACATTACAGCATGATGTTAAATCGAAAAGAAGATGTGTATCAAATTATCACAACGATTGGAAAAGAACCGGGTGTTGAAGGTATACGGATTTATAATAAACGCGGCGAGATTATATTTTCAACAAACAAAACTGAAGAAGGCACGATTGTGAACATGAATGCAGAAGCATGTTTTGTTTGCCATGAACAAGCAAAACCGCTCCAGTCACTTCCCATCAGTAACCGGATGCGCACATACGTATCACCAAACGGATACAGAATTCTTGGATTAATAAATCCGATCCGCAATGAGCCGACTTGCTCAACTGAAAATTGTCATGCACACTCACCGGATAAAACGGTTCTCGGTGTGCTTGATGTTCGGATGTCGCTTGAACAAGTGGATAGGGATAGAAGTGAGTCTCAATTCAAATTGATTATTTTTGCGGTGGTTACCATTATTGTGATTGTTTCTACCTCCCTCTTCTTTCTTTATCGAATGGTACACCGCCCTGTAAAACGATTGATCGAGGGAACGAAAGAGATATCATCTGGAAATCTAAGCTGCCAGATAGCGATAACATCAAACGATGAGATGGGAGAGCTTGCGAAATCGTTCAATGCTATGACGGCATCACTTAAATCTGTTATGGAAGAAAATCAGCGCTGGTCTCAAGAACTCGAAAAACGTATCATGATGAAAACTGAGGAACTGAAGCGTATCCACGGACAAATCTTACAGATTGAGAAGATGGCATCTTTGGGAAAACTTTCGGCGACCGTTGCGCATGAACTGAATAATCCTCTTGAAGGAATTTTAACATACTCAAAGCTAATGGCAAAACGAATACAGAAAATTGGCGTACTGACTGAGCCCTTGAAACAAACGCTGGAAGATTTGGGAATAGTGATTAATGAAACTGAGCGATGTGGAAACATTGTTAAAAACCTTTTATTATTTTCACGAAAGCAAGTCGGTGAATTTGCACTTGCTCCCATAAAACAAATTGTTGAGAAAGCAGCACAGCTTGTTCAACACCATTTCCAAATTTCGAACGTAGAGTTTCAGTCCGTGTATCAATCAGATGAGATTGCGATAATGTGCGATCAAAACCAGATTGAACAGGCACTTCTCGCTCTCTTCGTTAATGCTGTCGAAGCGATGCCCGATGGCGGATTGCTGAGAGTTGAAGTGACTCGAGAATCAACAATGAATTCCCCTCAGATAAAAATAATCGATTCAGGAGGCGGGATTGCGTCTGAAAATCTTCCATATATTTTTGAGCCGTTTTATACCAAAAAGAAAGAGGGGCAAGGCGTCGGGTTAGGTTTATCGGTGGTGTATGGAATTGTCGAGCGTCATGACGGAAAAATCGAGGTGGAATCTGACCTTGGAAAAGGAACAACATTCATCTTAACATTCCCACCCCCTTATAAAACAGAAAAAACCACTGGGTATTTAGAAAAATAATATGTAATCATAGAAACATAAAACGAGGATTTTTATGAATGGTGAAATCTCAATTTTAATAATTGACGATGAAAAAGTTGTGAGGGAATCGCTTACTAAATGGTTTAGGGAAGATGGATACAAAGTTGGCTCTGCTGAGAATGCTGCTGAAGCTCTCCGTCAATTACAGAAACAATCCTGGCAAATAATTTTACTCGATATAAAAATGCCTGGCATGGACGGTATGGAATTACAACTGCGGATCAAGGAGATTGATCCAACGGCAACCATTATATTCATAACCGCTCATGCCTCGGTTGATACAGCGGTACAAGCACTGAAAGTTGGTGCTTTCGATTACATCACAAAACCTATTGACCCGGATTATCTATCTCATGTTGTAACAAACGCTATTAAACAGTGTGCATTACAAGGTGAGAACGTGAAGCTTAAAGAACACATCTCTGAGTTCTTCAAGGTCGATGACATCATCGGCGATTCACCCCAAATGAGGGAAGTTTTTCACCTCATCGAGACTGTGGCAAAAACAGATACCACAGTCATGATTCGCGGTGAGAGTGGTACAGGCAAAGAACTTATTGCGCGAGCAATCCATGCGAACAGCGAGCGTCGATATTTCCCCATCGTCACAATTAACTGTGGCGGCTTGCCTGAGGGAATTTTAGAAAGTGAGCTTTTCGGGCATGAACGCGGGGCATTCACGGGCGCACAGTACCGCAGAAAAGGAAAGATCGAGCTTGCCGATGGTGGAACATTATTCCTCGACGAGGTCGGCAACATAAGTATAAAAACTCAAATGGATTTGTTACGAGTAATCGAGACTAAGCAATTCACACGTGTTGGTGGAAATGAAATCATTGAAGTCGATTTCCGAGTTATTTGCGCGACGAACCGAGACCTCGAACAGGCGGTTCAACAGGGCACGTTCCGTGAAGATCTCTACTACCGATTGAATGTGTTCTCCATTTCAATTCCACCTCTCAGGGAACGGAAATCGGACATTCTACATCTTACTAATCACTTCATCAATAAATATGCTCAGGCAATGAACAAACAAATTTCCTCAATTTCACCTGAAGCAATGGATATACTTGATGGATATACTTGGCCCGGCAACGTCCGCGAGCTTGAGAACGCTATTGAAAGGGCAATGGTTGTTGGTAAGCCGCCAGCAATACAACCACAGGATTTACCATTCCAATTATCCGGAAAAAATCAAGTTCCGCAATCTGGCTCACTCGCCGAGGTAGAAAAGCACTATATAATTCTGGTATTGGAGAAAACCAGCTGGAATATCTCACGATCGGCGGAAATTCTTCAAATCGATCGTGTTACTCTTTACAATAAAATTCAGAAGTACGGATTGAAAAGACCGTAGTGGCACGATCAATTCACATTCTCAACGTCTCATCTTTACAACCGCATGAGCTTGAGAAAATGGTAGAAAAGATAAGAGCCGTTTTTACATTACCGGTTCAAATTACGAATGATTCACTCAACCTGGATCAGGCATACGACAGCTCGCGTAGGCAATATAATTCAACGGCACTTCTTGTCCAGATTCTTTCTCTCCCAAATCCCAAGAATGACAAAAAAATTACCATCGTAGATGTTGACCTCTATATTCCAATTCTTACATTCGTCTTCGGCGAAGCTCAGCTTCAGGGACATGCCGCGATTGTTTCGTTCCATCGCCTCTCTAATCAGTTCTACGGTATGAAACCAAATCAGGCGTTAACACATGAACGACTGGAGAAAGAGATCATTCACGAGCTTTGCCACACCTTTGGATTGGTTCACTGCCATCAGTTTGAATGTGTTCTGCGATCTTCAACATATGTGGAAGAGATCGACCTGAAACGGAACATTCCTTGCCCGTCTTGTAGTAAATTACTTTGGGAAAGAGTAAACTTATTTTATCAAGGAATTGATATTAACATTCCAATTGAGAATTAAGAAATCTATTGCAACAAAATGTGTTGCTCCTACGGATCCGATTAAAGACGGATAGTCATTCTGAACATTTGAAAATTCCGATCTAATAAAATTACTCCAATCATCTCAAACTTGCAAAATTCAATGAAACTGCTTTCAGAAATGAGAAATTTAGGTCTGAAATAACTAATTAATTTCATTATTCAGCCATCTATTTCATACATTTGGTGGAATGATTCTTG
>CAYGZC010000359.1:0-2183 GCA_964354225.1 uncultured Chlorobiaceae bacterium
AGCCAAAGGTCGCCGGTTCAAGTCCGGCTCGGCCCACCAAGATGATTTATTGCATGGTGATTCACAGTTGTCCACTTGATTGACGCTCGAAAAGCAGTTTAACAAGTGTTTTAAGTGATTCTCGAACGTCTTACTCAAATTGAAGCCAAGATTACGCGTCTTTTCAACCAATTCTCTATCGATATACAACACGAGATTGTGTTCTTCGGGCATTGACATTCGTACCCGAGCGCGTGCGATGGGAAGTTCAATGTTATAAGTTTGGTGCTTTGTCAACGGTGCACGATGAGAAAAGTGGAGATATCTCCCGTATTCCCGTTTGACATGATACCGCCACTAGAAACGTGGTCACAATTGCTTAGAAAGTGTGATTGAGAATACTTCTGTTGTCGTTGCTCTCTTTGACTATTTCTCTATCAGGCTGTGGAGTTTCCACTCTTCTTCTTTTGCGGTAACCAACCAGCTAGCCAAGCAATACCACCAACAAGAGCGAGGATTCCGAAGACCAAAGCCCAAAGCAGAAAAGCCAACGGTACGCTCATGGCCACCTGAGTCCAGAGATAGATTAGAATGCCTACGCTTGCTATGAGGAGCAGCAGAGCTCCAAGGATTATCCAGCTATGTTTCATTTGATTGACTCACTACCTCAAATTCACATTTTTGCCTTCAAGCAACTTGATTCAAGCATACACGTAGTTGCTTTTGGTTTGGTTATAACTTTTCCGCAGAACCTCGAAAGCAGCAAAATAACCTCCGAATACTGCGCTCTTCGAGCGCACTACTACTAGCCTCTCTTCAGCCTCTCTGTTGACTAACATTATGACTGATGTTTTTCTGTCACAATTCATCTGTTTGCGTTCTCGTTAGCGCGGGCTAGGAAAGAGCGTGCTTACAGAGTCTATCTATTTTGTCGCAACGAACAGGCCTCTAGTTCGTGTCCACTCATTCTCTCCAAGGAACTTGATTTCACTGTATCCTGCCGAATTGAAGCCTCTAACATAGTCTTCATAGTCTGCCGCTATCATCTTGTGGATTTCCTTCGTGTGCTTGATTTCTCCGTTAGCTGCAGTCAAATAGTGAAAGTGAACTAGCCAGCGTGATTCTGTAAGCTCGCTTGTGCCCATTCTCACCAGTTTTGTCTTTTCATCTTCATAGGTGTCAATTGAAACGTTTCCTTTACGAAAATCCTTCCTGAAAACCCATGGTTCAATAAGTGCCAAACCATCGTTGGCAAGATGGACATGAAAGTTTCGAAGGGTTCTTGCGAGGTTTCTGAGGTTCTGGACGTAACCTATTGAGCTGAACAGGCACGTTATCACGTCAAACCTATCTCGCAGTCTAAAATCTCTCATGTCCGCAACCTCAAACCTCACATTTGGTGCTTTTGCCCTTGCCACGTTGATCATCTCTTTGCTGACGTCTAAACCAGTGCAACGAAAATGCTGCGAAAAGTGTTTTAGATGCTCTCCTGTCCCGCAACCAACATCAAGAAGCGTCTCTGAGGGTTTTCTCTCAAACCGACTTATTATGTTCTGAACGACTTCCGACTCGTTTCTGTAGTCATTTCTCTTTAGGTAGATCTGGTCATAGTATTTCGCAAAGGCATTTAGATCTTGTGCGTTCATGACAAAGATTAGAGCCGTTCACATTAAAAGAGGTTGGTGCGACCGCTTAACGTGCTCTTCGAGCACATCACTGTCTACTTCTCTCAAGCCTCCTAGTTCCCCTCAGTCTCTCTGTTGCACATCAACACGCAACGCAATCACTAATCACATGTTTGCCTTTCAAGGTAACAAATCGATTTCTAATTTCTAAATTCTAAGTGAGAAGAAAGAATAGAAATTCTAATATTTTTCTTATTTTAGAATTAGAAATTAGAAAATCAGAACGGATGCAAGGTTAGGCTCTGTGTTATAAGTTTGGTGATTTGGTTGGGGCAAAGTTTTATCCCAAACCCAAACAATTACGCACTCTCAACCATTCACACTCTTACACTCACACCCACTCACACGCGCGCACAAAACCATGTGATTAGCGCAGAGAAGCGCGCATGCCTGTTCCTAAATTAGTTTGCGAAGTACCGTATGCTTCTGGATCTGCCCGGTTTGTGAGTGTTGACTGCGGCTTGAGCTGTGAATAGCATGATGAGCAGGCAGAGTTGAGCGTGGAACGTGATTTTTGCT
>CAYGZC010000360.1:0-3099 GCA_964354225.1 uncultured Chlorobiaceae bacterium
AATATATTATTAGCGAATCTTGCTGATATTCGATATGGATTGGGTGATTACCAATCTGCACTGGATGCATTATTACCGATTGTAAAAATGAGATGGAATTACGGACCGGTTTATTCGCTTGCTGGAAAATGTTACCTGAAACTTGGTAAGTACAAAGAAGCTCGCCAATTATTGGAAGGATCATTAGGCATTCCTAAGCCCGCTGGTGATACGTATGCATTACTTGCGGCACTTTATTTGCGCAACGGCGATACATCGAAAGCTGATGAGTATACAAGTAAAGCATTAAGGATTTATAATGAGTCTCTCTATACATGGGAAGAAGTAAATGAATATATTGGCATTGATTTTCTTGCGGTTAAATGTTGGAATGAAGCAATTGAATATTTTCGTAAGGTACTTCATCGTAATTCAAGGTCGGCATCAGCACATCAAAATCTTGCCAATGCACTTTATGGAATGGGCAACCGAGAAACAGCATTGGCGGAATATCAACAAGCATTGCAACTCGATAGCACTTTAGGTGATGTGCACTATTCAATTGGCAAGATCTGTGACGAACAAGGGAAAATACAAGCTGCAATTAATCATTATCGTCTGTTCCTAAAGTATGATTCAATAAGTATAAATGCATTATATGCAAAAAAAAGAGAACAAGGATTAGCATCTATTCAAACATCTAAAAAACAACAACACTAACAATATTACAAGAAAGGTAGGGACTAGTTATGCCCAGTTATCAAAAATATTTCAACGCCGTAATCAAAGCCATGCATGAAGACGGAGGAAAAACGTTAAAAGAATTACTTGATTTTGCCGATATTAAGAAGAATGTCGCAAACAGAGGTAAGCTGAAAACCTTTTTAAAGGATCTTAAGCAAAAAGGATTCACAGACACAGATATGGAACCAACAGATGATGAGATTGAAGAGCTATTTGTTTTAATTAAAACGGGGACAGTCACTGTAACTTTAAAAGAACTATACGATTTTGTCGATTCAACGGGTATACCAAACACTTCAGATCCCCCACTGGTTTGGAGATCATAAAGTCAAGATAAACTCATAGTACCAGGTTACAAGGCTTAACTAACCTATCTATTGGATCGGATGAACGCAATCAAGAAGCGTGTAACTCTATTGGTAAGGAATATTCCTTATTCTTTTAGGCGGGATTTTCTGCGATACTGGAATGCTAAGAATAAGATTCTTAGTAAAATAGAAAATGTGAATAATTTATATTCTGGCATTCCGTATTGGTATTTTTTACCAGAGATGATACAAAAACGTTTCCAGAGTAAGATGAGAGCAGAAGATAAACGTTTCCTTGATGATATTAATTGGGGACAGTATTGTTATTATTTTGCTATACGCATGCAGGATGATGTATTTGATTACCAAGTGGATGATACTGCCTTACTTTTTGTATCGGGTCACTTTCTGATTGAAGCAGATCATAACTTTCGGAAATATTTTGAGACAGGTTCTCCCTTTTGGAAAATTAAAGATGAATATCTTCGAAAATCACTCAATGGAATTATTGAAGCGAGGAAACTTCAAACCAAACCTGATAGTGATCTTAGGAGATTGCTATCGGAATATGTGAATGTATCATCAATATTTAAAATCGGCTTGGTAGCTGTTTGCGAAAAATTATCTGCCATGAATGAAGCAAAAAAATTTATAAAGTTTGCAGATGAAATAGCCGTTGCGAGTCAAATTATTGACGATCTTGAAGATATTAAAGAAGATTTGGAGCGAAATCGTTTTAACTATGTCGTCCAGGCACTCATCGCCCTTTTAAATGTCGACATCAAAAAATCTCGGGATCGTAATGAACTTTTAAAACAGATATTGAGAACAAACGGTATTAAACATATTTCCGCTGAAGTATATTCTCATCTGGAAAGAGCAGAGAAAATTATTTTTCATGTATTGCCAGAATTAGTTAATCATGTAAGATATTTTCGAAAGTGTTATAATGTTATGGAAAAGAAGTTTTACTCAGAGAAATTGCCGCAATTCTCAAGAAATGAAAAAAGACGGCAACTCGCTTAGAGCATAAATTTATACTTGAATATTTAAAAGGATTAACTCTATGATCGGACAAACGATTTCACATTATAAAATGATCGAGAAGCTCGCCGAGGGTGGACTTATCCGCCGAAACCAAACTAACATCAGAGGTTCATCCGATGGTCGGTAGCACTATTTCGCATAATAAGTCCCAAAATCACCCACGAGTGTTTTTTACGAGTGGCTGTGATTTTGAGGACCCTGACGAATCCGTCATAACGGATGAGGAAGGGACTCCCACATGATAGGACAAAAAATATCACACTATAAGATTATCGAAAAGTTAGGTGAGGGTGGCATGTCCGAAAATTACCCACGAACTGCTTTTGTGAGTGGCTGTAATTTTCAGGATCGCGCTGAAGCGAAGCGGAAGCGAGAGGTGTAGTCTATGATTGGGCAAATGATTTCACATTACAAGATTCTCGAAAAGTTAGGTGAGGGTGGAATGGGCATAGTCTATAAAGCCGAAGACACCAAGCTCAAGCGCATAGTCGCTCTCAAGTTTCTACCGAAAGGTTTGGAAGCCCACGAACCCGAGCGTGCACGTTTTCTGCAAGAAGCGCAAGCTGCCTCCGCGCTCAACCATCCGAATGTTTGTACTATCTACGATATCAAAGAAGAAGGTGACTCCGCCAAAGAGACGGCGGGCAAGCAACATTTTATCGTCATGGAGTATGTCGACGGGGCTACGTTGCGCCAGAAAATTGTAGGGGTGATTCATGAATCACCTCTACCTGTTCACACCGTTGTTTCCTACGCCATCCAAATCGGTGAAGCGTTACAGGAAGCGCACAGCCATGGTATTGTCCATCGAGATGTGAAGCCGGAGAATATTATGATCAACTCGAAGAACCAGGTGAAGGTGATGGACTTCGGGTTGGCAAAACTGAAAGGCTCGATGAAACTGACTCGCACCTCTTCGACAGTCGGCACACTTGCTTATATGGCACCCGAGCAAATTCAAGGTGGTGATGCTGATGCTCGATCCGATATTTTTTCGTTTGGTATTGTACTGTTCGAGATG
>CAYGZC010000361.1:0-15616 GCA_964354225.1 uncultured Chlorobiaceae bacterium
TCATTCTCATCATACTCGAACATCGGGAAATCTGTTACCCACAATAAATTATTTTTCTTTTCATCGATAAGTTTTAACCTATTCGCCATCTCAAGTCGCAATGCACCGATAATTGTGTAAGCCTTCATCCACGAATCAGAAATCAGTAAGATCAAATCCCCAGTATTGGCTTTCATCTTTTCTTTGATCGAACTTAATACTTCCTTACTGATAAATTTTTCAATCGGGGATTCGACACTATCGGCTGTAACTTTTATCCAAACTAAACCACCAGCACCTATTTTTTTCACGAAGTCGGTAAGTCCATCAAGTTGACTGCGAGAGTAGTTTGCGCCTTGCGGAGCAACAAATCCTGCCACTACTCCACCCTTCTTAACAACATCGGCAAATACTTTAAAGTCAGAGCCCTGGACTAATTCATTGATCTGTGTAAACTTCAAATCAAATCTCGTATCCGGTTTATCTGAGCCGTAAGTTTCGATAGCTTCTTTGTATGTCAATCGTAGAAATGGTGATTGGATATCTATATCTTTTATCTCTTTGAAGAATCGTTTCATCAATCCTTCGGTCACATTCATAATATCTTCTTCATCAATGAACGACATCTCGACATCGATTTGAGTGAACTCCGGCTGACGGTCGGCGCGTAAATCTTCGTCGCGAAAACATTTCACGATCTGGAAGTAACGATCCATCCCGGCGACCATTAAGATTTGCTTGTATGTTTGCGGTGATTGGGGTAATGCATAAAATTTACCATGATGGATTCGGCTTGGAACCAGATAATCTCTCGCCCCTTCCGGTGTACTTTTCATTAAAATTGGTGTCTCGACTTCTATGAAACCTAACTCATCATAATATTTCCTCGTGACCAAATACATTTTGTGGCGTGTGATTAGATTCCTCTGCATCGGTGAGCGGCGTAAGTCTAGATATCGATATTGTAAACGAGTTTCTTCAAATGTATTGATTTCATCATCGATTGAAAATGGTAATGTTTCTGCTTTGTTCAGAATGGTCAATTCCTCTGCAATAACATCAATATCACCGGTCGGCATTGCAACATTCTTCATACCCGGAGGACGGGATTCAACTTTACCAGTTATAGAAACAACATCCTCACTTCGAAGCTCGCTCGCTGCGTGATGCAAATCGTGATTCAATTTTGGATTGAAAACAACTTGAGTTTTTCCATATCTGTCGCGGACGTTGACAAACACGACTCCTCCCAGATTCCGTTGTGAATCTACCCATCCTGTAAGCGTAACAACACTTCCGATATTCTCAAATCGTAATGCACCGCAAGTATGCGTTCTTTTCTTAAATTGCATTTATTTGTGGTTGAAGAAAACGAAATAAATTGAATAGAATATAGGAAAAAAGGGATTGAGGAACAAACAAAAATGCCGTGCATTTATTAACATGCACGGCATTAGGAGGACAGTATAAAAAAAACCCTTACTTGATCAAAATCATTTTCTTTACGCTCGTAAAGATTTCACTAGCAATCCCTTCCTCATCGTCAACATAAGTTTGTGCAATCAATCTATAAAAATACACACCCGATGCAAAATCACATGCATTGAATTCATACGATTGCATTCCTTCATCTAACATTTCATTATCGATCAATGCTGCCACCTCCTGACCAAGCATGTTGTAAACCTTCAGCGTTACAAACGATTGCATCGGCACATCGAATTCGATAGTCGTTAAAGGATTGAATGGATTTGGATAATTTTGATAGAGTTGGAATTGCTTCGGAAGTTTTTCCTCGAGTACTGTTAGCATCGGTTTGATCGCGGGTGTTATGTTTGGATTTGCTCGTAAGAATGGAATATCGATGAGTTTTCTAACTCCTTTAAATCGTAATCCTTGCGCAAAACTAAACGTATCGATAGGACCTTCAAACGCTCGGTTAATTTTACGAATAACAGAATCAATATTTTTATAATCAGCTGATACTCGAGTTCGCCAGAATGTGAGGCTGGTGTCAGCTGTCTTAACAAGCTTTGTCAAAGTCATCCCACTCAGAGGATTGACACCATCATCAAAGATTAACTCACCGAGACCCCGGGGAGTTATCCCTAGTGCACTTGCAACGATGTTGATTTTTAACGATGCTACATCAGCAAACACAAGGTTATTGTGTTTGCGGGGTGGAAGTGATTTTTGTTCACGTACGAAATAATTACGGCCCAACAGATAAAATCCATGTGTAGCGTCAGTATGAAAACCGGTTCTGTCGCTGAATGATTTCGAAATATCTGATGCTGTTCTTACTCTTACCCAACCGTAGGATTTTGAGCTATCTGGTCTGGGTATTCCAACAATTAGGCCTCCAGTATCTGGCCGTCCGAATCCATTTTGTAAAAAATCTTCAAAATATACATTTGCTGCATTTGGCATCGGTAATCGCAATTGATTCAATGTAAATTGCGCTGGGGAAGCCATATCAACCCTTGAATTTACTTTTCTGAAGAAGAAGCTTGCGGTTTGCAATTTCCCTGCCTTACCCCAACCACAAATCGTCACCGCACCTTCATTTGGGATACTATCCGCCCAGGTCATGTCTACTTGCTTGTACGTAGAACTAACCGTTATCGATGTTGGTGTAGGATTTACATTGAAAGGATATCTCGGATCGTTATTATAGATTGGAACACGGAAATTGACACGGAGGAAGTAAGTTTTATAGCCCGTTCGGTTTGTAAAATTGGCACAAAATTCAACTTTATTCGGAATACGCTTAATATATCCAAGTCGTCCTTTTAAGTCCCGCGCATGAGCCATACTATCATAACTGAATGTCCTATAAGTGTTAGTATCAGCAGCAGCGCTGTTACCAAATTTCAAATCCGAAACATTCGTTCCACTTGCGATCAATACATTATACTGTTCTTCAGTCGGTTGTGTCAGATGGTAACCAGTTGGAATTTTCTCTGTAATGATGTATGTTCCGGCTGTTATTGCTGGGAAAGACCAGCTTCCTCCGACGATTGTAGAGACACTTTGACTACCCAGTGGTCCTAAAGCATTAATTTGAATCTCAGCCATCCCTGTTTCACCAACATCTTGAATTCCATTATGATTAATATCATAATAGACTAATCCTGAAATTGATCCAAGTCGAAAATTTCCAAAATCTCTTTCGGTTAAGATTGTCCCCCCCTGGCTAATAAGAATAGAATAGTATGCTGGAGATATAGGAGATGTTTGGACCCATCCACTTTGAAACATTTCATCAACTGCATAAGATCCAGTTGAAAGACTGTCAAATATATACTCCCCATTATAATCTGTCAACAGGCTATCCATAAGATTTCCATTTTTCTTCAAATAGATTTTCCAACCTCCTATGCCAGGTTCACCATTTTCTTTCACCGAATTCCCATTTAAATCATTATACTTAGTACCTCTAATACTGCTTGGTAAATAACTCCCAAAGTCTTTGCCGATTTCATTTGTGCCAGATTGAACGTCAATTGTATAGCTCGATGGATTTGAAGGGAAAGTTTGTATCCAATTTGCTTGAACGCTCTCTTTAATTTCCCAGATTCCCGACTCAGATGGTAAAAATGAGATGATGTATCTCCCCTCTGAATCAGATATTCTTATTTTTTGGTCATTCGTACCTACTTTTCTAGCTTCGATTTGCCATCCTTCAAGACCATTTTCTCCAATATCTATTAAACTATTTGCGTTCAAATCATTGAATACCATTCCACGAACTATTGGACCATTAAAATTACCAAAATTATTATTCAATCTATGTTGCCCTGGCGCTACAACTAATGGGTTTACGGGTGAAATAGTTGTAACCCAACCATCTTGTAAAGTTTCATTAATTGTATAACTTCCAGGAGTTAGATTAATAAATTCATAATATCCAGGTAACCAGCTACTGCTTCCCGTAAGAGCAGTATAGAGACCATTCGTACCTTGTAATTTAATTTCCCATCCATTTAAAGGTGGTTCAGAAATTTGTTCCCATATTCCATTTCCATTTAGATCGTTAAACTTATATCCAGAAATCCTTGAAAATTCTCCTCCACCATTTAAATGAGAATTTCCTGTGATATCTGTAATATCATGGTAATTATTGGAAATATCTATTTCACTTACACCTGTTCTTATTAATGAAGGATAATTTATCCATAGCATCCCTGTCGATACTATGGGGACATCTACACCTGTTATTTGGTATGATGATATTCTCGTTCCTGGTTCTGATAATGATATATCACTCGCATTTATGTATGACCCATTACCACCCAAAGAAATTCTGAGTTCATTACCCCAAATGATCTGATCAAAGAAAAAACCTGTACCAATTAGTTCTGAAGATACCACCCTCGATATTGTAGGTGAACTAAAATTCGCCGTATTAAAGGATAAGATGAATTGACTGTTACCAATCCGGAAATTGTTAGAACCAATACGTTTAATACAAACATCGAATTGATAAATCGACCCGATTAAAACTGGATTCTGAATAGAAAGTTCATATTGTGGCATCGGTTGCGGGTACAATACGATTGTGTACGAAATGAATAGGATTAACGCAATTATGATATAATTTTTAGCTGATTTCATAGGACCATCTCACATATTATAATAGGGATTTAAGAAATATCTAGGGACGTTGAAAGATTTTTAAACGATTATCAAGTACAATACTATAATCTGTTGCATTTGTTATATTATCTCCGTTGCAATCTGTGCTGTAGTATCCATTCAGATTGCGATTATTCCATGTTAAATTTCGATCAAGGAAATCCACAACACCATCTTGGTTGACATCTCCACTCCATGAGACATAATCACCTCCAACTTGTTTAAGCGCATTTACACCAAATGCCATATTAACACTCGTGGAAAAATCAAAGCTGGAATAGGAGGTGGTTCCTTTTATTAGAGATAATGGATTTGAACTCCAAATTTCTAGATGATTACGATGGCGGATAACTAAATAATAATTACCCGTAGGTGCATATGGAAATATCAATTGACCTGTTCCGCTATTTGATAAATATATTTTTGTAGAATCAACAAATCCAAATGGTGATGTTGATTGCGCTAAGTAACCTGAAATAGTATCTTGAACGTGGGTTACACCATTCCAAAAACCCTCCATGAGATATTTCAGATTAATATCTATAGCACCAATTATTTGAAAATCACGTTTCACACTGTATGTGAATGAATATCTACCAACCTTTCTCATATTTGTGAGTTCACCGTTGCTCACATCACGTAGATATAATTGAACTCTCGGTTCAATTGAATTTACATATGACGAATCCCATGATAGAGTTATTTGACCAAACGTCGATGATTCAACACTCATATTCCATGATGGATCATTCGGTCCCTGAAAATCCACTGCATACTTTGTTCCCAATAATGGTGGGTAATTCCCACCTGAATGTGGAAAATAAACCTCAAGATAATTACCCGATGGTGACCGTGGTGGCCTCGGGATATCATATGCATTGTCAAAACCAGTCGTTGCATCAGGGCGAATCCCAATGGTAGCCAGTGAATCGGTGAACTGACTGTCCTTAGCTTTGATAAGAAAATTCCAATTATCATAACTTATTTGTGCAATTGCAGTCATAGCATATAGATTCAAGAGTAAGAATACTTTCAGTAAAAGGAATTGTATTTTCATAGATTTATCTTTATATGTTTCTATTTAAGAAAAATGAATTTTTTTGTATTGTTATACTTTAATCCGGTTTCATACCCATCAACACTGCATTTATAATAAAATACACCGCTGTTTAATCTTAATTTATTACCATCAACAACTACTTGATATTGGCCACTTTCCTTTATTTCATCGACAAGGCAGAAAGTCTCTTTCCCAAGTATGTCATAAATACTTAATCGAACTAAAGCACGCTCGGGAAGTCCATATTCTATTATTGTCGTTGGGTTCCAAGGATTCGGGTGATTCTGCTTCAGAAAAAATTGATTAGGTTTATTTAACTGTCCACTGGCAACAATTTGCAATTCGTGAACCTGCGGATCTTCAATTTTTATCGTAACACCATCATACAATTGATGAGTGCAACCATAGGTACTCCCATTTAGCTCTCGCAGACTAAAAATTATGGTTGATCCCGGTATACTCGCCGTTATCGAAATTGGATAATGAGAAGATTGAACCTTGATGCGATGGATCGTTGGTTCTTGACCCCCGGAGTTATATCTCTCAACATATTTATTAGAAGCGAACCTTACATCGAACACACCGTCTGGAGGAGGAGGGGGAAGTTCCTGAAATGAAGTAGCAAAATATCCCTCATCGGAAAGAAATAACATTTGCTTTCCACCAACTTGATCTCCTATCGTGAATACGCTTAATCGTTGTGATTGCTCTACCGCCCGTCTCTCGGCAGAATATCGAGAAGAAATTAATTCAAGACTCCCGCTGGTACTTGTCTTCACCCAATATCCAACGCCGGGTTTGAGAGTATCGACAGGAACATAGCCACTACCCTCGTACGAAAATACGTTCGAGGTGACAATTCCCCCGCTAGGAGCAGGGATATTATGATCGACAGATCCAATCAAATTCCATCCTTGAACCACTGGAATAGTCAAGGAGGGAAGCTCTAACCCAATAATAGGAATCAATTGAAGAGAATCGAATTTTAACCAATATCCTTTACCATTTTCAAGTTTGGTTATTGGAATGTAAATATTTTCGTATGCAAAAGCACTTGAAATCGCACTTGGAAATAGAATAGATGTTGAAGAATCGTGAACAATTCTAGGTATCGAGATCAAATTCCATCCAGCAGTAATGCTAGAGAACGATACACCAAAATCTACACTCACCGAAAATGTCCGAACTGCCTGGTATTGAAAAGAATATTCTTCTTGCGTTCTTAGGTCAACAGTTACCGCTCCACCGGAATCTATCATCATTATCCGATAATCGGATGGTAATTTATTAATTTCTGAAGTATCCCAAGAGAGCACAACGGTACTACCTTGCATGGATGTTTCCACTTTGAATACCCATGCTGGATCTTTAGGACTACATAGATCGGACATATATTTTGTTCCCAACATAGAAGGCCAGCCGCTACCCGCATGGGGAAAGTATACTTTTATATAATCCCCTGGTGGATCCGGAGGACGTGGAACATCATACTGCGGGTCATAGCCGGATGTAGCATCTGGTCGTACTCCGAACGTTGCTAGTGAATCTTTGATGTTACCGGCGGATGCACTTAATAACATTGACCACGAAGAAATTGTGGTGCTATCTATGAATGCCAAAGACGCTTGTTGAGAAATTCCATGTTCACTATAAATTAATATCGCAACGGTTATCCAATAGATAACCGCTGATCCGACGCAATTCCTCGATGAATTAATAATCATTTCTTATGCAAAGATATTTTAAAATCCTCCCCCATTAAAGGGGGAGGATTTATTTTGCGATTACTTCAACAGCATCATCTTTTTTGAATCAGAGAGATGTTGCCCATTCAGAGTCATAGCTGTCACACGGTAGATATACATACCACTTGCCAATTGCGAAGCATCAAACATAACTTCATGATACCCAGCTTCCTTGGTACCTTCTACCAGCGTCATCATCTTTCGCCCCATCATATCATACACATCAATACCTACGTTCGCATCATGTGGCAACCCGTAAGTGATTGTCGTCGTCGGATTGAAGGGATTCGGATAATTCTGTGTCAACTCAAAACTCACCGGAATAACTTTCGTTACCTTGTTCACCGTAAACTTCCGGCTCGTCCCTTGCTGCTCGAATGTGTATGAACTCATCTTCTTCATGTTTATTGATTTTTGATCCAGTTCATCATAGAGATCTATACTGATATCACCAGGCAATTTCCCTATTCTACTGTTATCCCATGTGAGAGTGACTGTTCCTTCTCTCGAGGTGTTCACAATAAATTCCCAATCCGCTTTATCAGAAGTTTTGTAATCTCTTGCATAAGCGTTCCCGTACATCTTGGGATAACTCTCACCCTTTACCAGGAAACTTACCTCTACATATTCCTGCATCGGGCTCCGCGGCGGTCGTGCTGCATCATACAAAGGATCAAATCCTATGGTTGCATCCTTATGCACACCAAATGAAGCTATCCCATCGTTGTATTCCTGTGCATCCACTACGAACTTAGCATTGAGATCTACACCCCAATCTGTCGGTGTTGCTTCTACAAAGACAGGTGAATTCTTCGGAATCGGCACTCCGACTGTCGGTGTGTACTGTATCGTTATCCCATCTACTAGCATAGGTATCCAGTATCCGTTCCATACGCCAAGGGTCGTTCCTTCCACAAAATATGTCCCGCCGCTATACCCATACAGTACGTTTGATAACCACCCAGCGACTGCGGCTTGTACCATATTCTTTGTAGTACTCCCAACAGTAAATTTCAAACTGTCCTTGAGCATAGATACCGCAAAAGGATTGCCAATTATGTTGAAACCACTAACCAAAGCTTTATTTGCTGTGCTGAGCGGTGTTCCAACTGCATCGATAACTTGCGCGCTGTTGGATCCTAACCAGTACCCCTGTCCCATGTTCAATGTCGATGGTACTGAGTATCCGCCTGAAGGACTATACTGGAATGTATAATACGGCGTCGCACCATAATCATCTCCAAACACTCCAGCTGGTGTCATATCAACCTGCTGCATCGCAGGACTCACTAAGTTCCATCCAGCAGCAGCATTGTATGCGATACTATTTGTCGCAAGAATTTGGAATGTATGATTGCTGATATCAGATTCCTCATTCATTACCGAATCGCGTGCAATAACTTTGATACTTGCACCACTCGATGCCGCACCCGGTGTCCAGTTGAAGGAATAGACGTTCCCGTTTGTGGAATCTATGAGTGTATAAGGTGCTGTACCTGTTAGCGAATAGTAAATGTAGTGTCTGAGTACACCTGTAGCATCACTTGATGTCCAGGTGATATTATATGGCTGTCCGACGACCAGGAACTCTCCGCCGTTGGGTGCAGTCACCGTCACTACTGGCTTCGTGCTGTCACCAATCAATACAAGGAAACTTGACGGTGTCTCTGTCGCTGGTGATGTATATTCATAATATGGGATATCTCTTAGGTTCCTATATTTACCTGTTGCGAGTTCATACAATGTGGGTTTGAATCCACTTGGTAATCCCGCAATTGGGAATTCAATTGTGACAAGTGTGTCTGTGTGATCTGTCAATGCCTTAAGGTCCCAATGTTTAGCTGTTGTTGCAGTGCTCGCTTCTTCTTTCTTGATGTCATCCGAATAGTTTTCAAGCGGTTGACCGGGAGCTAACAAGAAATAGAGGTACAGATAGTCACTGGGTGGCGGAGGTGGTGCTACGATGTCAAGAGTATCAACACCGTCCAGACCGGTAGGATCAAATCCAGCAAAAATATCATTCGATGTAGGATTCACGTATCCACCTGCCCAAATACCTTTCGCGTTGCCGTGCCCCGGTCCGATCCATGGGAAGTAGTCAACATTCTCACTCACAGCATTACCGAGATTCGAAGCCGGTACAGCGTTCTTCATATCGGTAACTGATGGCTTCGGCGCACGCGGCACTTCGAGTGTACCGGTGTTGTCCTGGGGACCGTGCAATGAACCCCACGAATTGTGTTGAGCATCGATAACTGAAGGAGAAGTATTGTTGATGCCGTACGCTCCATTACTGCTGATTGTATTGTTCTCTGATGCAGTACAACTGCTCGTTCCAATACCGAGGAAAGCCATTCCTGCCGAAGTGTTATTATGAACGTAGGTGTTCTTCACGGTAATGTTATTGCAGAGTTCTGAACCACCCAAATCTCCGTACTGTCCAACGGTGCCAACACTCACTCCATGGCGTACGTTGTTATAGCTTTCAAGACCATCGACGGTGATGTTGTGGGAAAGATATATTGCTAATCCATCGCCCGGGACGTTACTGGCTGTGTTGCTATAACATTTGGAATTTCCACTAATACTAGAGCTCGTCGCACCGGCATAATTATCTTTGTATAAATAAATGCCGATACCAGCATTGTTATAACATTCCACATCGATTAAGGTTGTGTTTGTATTGTTGTAAGCGATTATTCCTCCTTGATGCCAGTCGCTAACGGTTCCAAGATTACCGTATGATTTTATTCGTCGTATGATCGGATTCGACGTCGAATAAAGGTATACTCCGCGATCCGCATTATTGTAAAAATCACAATCCTCAATGACGTGATTTGAGTGAGTCCCATAGTCTCCTAATTCTATACCGTCTCCGACATTATCATGGGATGTTACCTTCTGTACAAGTATCGATGAACACGAAGCCCTGGTTTTTATCCCTTCGTTTGTTGTGGAATGATGAACCATCGTATTCTTGAGAGTAACGCTATCAGCAAAATCGAATCGAACGTTCGTGTATGTTGCATGGTGTATCTCAAAACCGTCAATCACGATATTCCTGACCCGGCTTGCGTCACTGGTCCCTTTCACATAGATCCCTTCGGTTCTTGTTGATCCGCCATCGATGATAGATTCTGATGCACTCCCTTCCGTACGTGCACCACCTCTCGGATCGACTCCTGCTTGTGCACCGAGCAATGAAACGGTTTTCGTGATAGTTACCATTTCAGGATATGTACCCGCAGCCACGTTAACCGTACTTCCAGAAACAAGATTCACACCTTCCTGAATCCGACCTGTGGCACCAGTCTGTGAGCCAAGTGCGTGCACGGTAAGCAATGACATATCCGGCTGGAAGCCCATAGTTGTAGGGTTGGTATCCGTTCCGTTGTTCAGGATCGGTGTAAAATCAACCGTACCAGAGATCTTTCCCATAACCACGGCCGGATCGGTAGTACCCCACCAGTTGCAGGAGACATCAATCACAGCCGATGTCAGATTTTTAAATGTGGAGATACTGTTGTAGTGTGCTTGGGCGTTTGTGATAGTCCCTGTCCCTATGTTGCGAAGGTAGACCTGGTATGGTGTTCCAACGGTTGTTACAGTGTTATTCAGTATCTGCACATTATTCAGATTCGGATTAAGCATATCAAGGTCATAAGCATACATGTAAATGACAGGAAATAATGCAGAGGGAGTACCGTCAATCGTGTTATTCTTGACGGTTAATCCTGTTTCAGAGCGCCTGGCGCTGCTGAAAATAGCGCCTATATATGGCGTATTCAAATGAAATTCATTGTCCTCAATGCTCGAATTTGATGTGTTCGTAAGTTCAAATCCGATATATCCACAATTTGAAACGATATTTTTCTTTACTGTCCAATAAGTATGATCTCCCCACTTGGCTGGATTAACATTATAATCATTACCAACGAGAATACCATTATAACCTAAGTTAAGGAACGAGTTATCCTGGATGGTAATATATGAAGTGCTTCCAACCCAAGCTTGAATACCACTTCCGATGGTATTATAGCCAGGCGAACTAAAATTCTGTATTACAAATCCTTTAATAGTCACATTGGTTACCCCATTGCTAATCTTGAATGCGTCAGCGTTTGCACCACCGCCATCAACAACAGGTGCGTTGGTCCCGGGGCCTGGTGAGTCATCTCCTGAATCACCTAAAAGTGTAAGAGATTTATTAACAGTTATGTTTCCTGCATACGTTCCTGCAGCCACGTTCACAATATCGTTTGCAATAGCATTATCAATACCATCTTGTATGGTCGTGAAGTGGGCATTGCCGATTGACGATACGGCAAATTCACTTACTACAATGTCTCCCTGACCTCTATTCACTCCTCGCTGTTCCATCGAGAAGAACAAGATGATCGTGCTTGCATCCTTTAAGTATGCATGCGGCATCATGTCCCAGGAAATGTTTGCACCATGGACAGCATCAGTGAATGCTTTCGATGTACTCCACGATGTTCCTGCATTAGTTGAAAAAACGTACTCAATTGGCTGAGAGCCGTCGGAGTAAGCGGGTGCATGGAATACAATAAGACTGTTGGTATTGTACTTCAGGATCGACGGATCGCATGATGCTCCACCCGATGGTGCCGTCGTTATGTTTGTGGCAGAGGACCATGGAACAGTGCTCGGTGTTGTGGTTGAAGTTAATTTAAGATAATCCCAACTTGTACTTACAAGAAAGTATGTACTGCCATCCTTGCATACTTTTGGAATCTGATAACCAGCAGTATTACCAATATAAGTGCATGTTGCATCCCAGGAATTAGTAGTGCCATTGTAAAGTATAAAAGCCGTACCCTTCGATTCCTGTTGGACTCCATAAAACAATCGGATGTCGTCCCCTTCTGCTATAGCATCAAGGTGAAAAGCCCCAGTGGACAATGTTCCGTTAAATATCATCGACTGTCCTGACCAACCCCCGCCTGAATAGGTATTCGCATATATATCACCTTCCAAAGCTTTCACGTCTGCACCTATCACCCATATCTTCCCATCCGCTTCGACAATTGTTGCATTCCTAAAATTTGAGGTGACATCAATCGCAACTGCGTCCAACACCTTCGTTTCCGAAGACCATGTAGTGCCAGAGTTTGTGGAGGTCTTCACATAGACATCGTATTTCAAATCGTCAGGATTGTTGTTATGAGTGAACGATGTCTGAGATTTTGAGTAGATCAGATACCAAGTACCACCCGCCGATTTCAGTAATGATGGATCTCGCTCGTAATATCCATCCCCGCTTGAATTACTTGTGTTGGTGAGATTGATAGCGGGCGTGACATAGTAGTTCGTCTGCGCAACACTTGTTTGCAAAAAAATGCAAACAAATATTAAAGTTGCACAAAGAAAAAAATTAAAAGTTTTCATAAATCCTCCTTCTGGATTGTTATGATTTTCTAGATTGTTTTTGTTTTGTTAATTATAATTTCTTTACATATGACCCCTTATTATTCGATGTAATCATACACCTCCATATAATAGATTAATAATGTGAATTATAAATGTTCCCCTACGACACAAATTTATTGGCTATGATTAATAATGCTTATTATTGCAAAGGAAAAGACACAATTATTGTACATAATACCAAGATGAGAATCAATGTTTTTAATGTATATATTTATCAAAATAAAAAAATGCGAAAAGTTAATACTATTTTTACTATAACATCTTTTGGGTACATTAACTCAAACTTCTAAAGTACTTTCTCAACCGATATGAATGATTCAAGGGATATAAAGATAGATTTATCTCTTAAAGTCGTTCATATCGCAATATCGAGAGTTCTAATTTTTCTTAGACACTCTATTTGATGAGAATCATTTTCTTCACACTTGTAAAGCCAGCGGTTGAAATTCCTTCTTCCTCATCCACGATCGGTTCGGCGATTAATCTATAGAAATACACACCCGACGCAATATCACCTGCCTTGAAATCATACGATTGCATCCCTTCATCTAACATCTCATTATCGATCAATGTTGCCACCTCCTGACCGAGCATATTGTAAACCTTCAGGGTTACAAACGATTGCATCGGCACATCGAATTCGATAGTCGTTAAAGGATTGAATGGATTTGGATAATTTTGATAGAGCGCATATGCCAACGGTTCCTGAGATATCGGATTATCCATCGGAATAATCACGGCAGGTATTACATGCGGATTAGGTATCAGATATGGTACATCCCCTAACCTTGTGACACCTTTTAAGTACAAGGTTTCCGCAAAGCAAAAAGTATCCACTCTGCCTTCAAAAGCTTTGTTGATATTCTCAATTGTCTGTGCAAGATTTGTAAAGACAGGTGCTGCCGCAAAATCCCTCTTACCTGTTGTGGAATTGTATTGACCCATCATAACGGAATCTCCAATGTTAGCAATTTCTTTGATCATCTTGTCGTTTAATGGATTGCTTGATCCATCGTTGTAGATCAATTCACCAAAGCCGCGTGGAGTTTTACCCATCGCACTTGCAGTAATACCCAGTTTCAAAGCGACCATATCCGCCAACAACACATTGTTGTACCTTGTTGGAGGTAATGAACTCTGCTTACCTTTAATTACACGTGTATTTATGAATACATCGAAGCCATGTGCTGTTACGGAATGCATTTGCATCGTTCTTGTTACAATGAGTGTTCTTAATACATCACTGTACTTACTCGATTGTAGCCAGCCATAGTATCTGCTGCTATCTATTGTCACCTTCCTATTCTTACCGATGACCATTCCATATAATCCCCAACCGGTTTTTGGATAAAATGTTTCGTAGAGTGCATTAACACGATTCGGCATGGGAAGACAGAATGTTTTCTTTGTGAAAAGCGCATCTCGCTTATCTTTACCTATCTTCACGTTATTACGAGTCCAGTAGTACTTTGATACTTTTTGATTCCTTCCATTCTTAGCCCATCCATACACCATCACTATATCGCCTTTGTTGAGTGCGGGTGAAAATCCTTTGAAGTCCCACTTCTTCAAATATTTATCACCTAACATATTAGTAATAGTCGAAGGGGGTTCTGTGTAAAATGGGAGTGTTGTATCGATAGTACTCAGGAATTCCATGTGAAGATCGGTAATGTTCATTGAATCGATAAAAAGTTTGATAACAAAATCGATCTTATTTGGTTTACGCAACACATACTTATTAATCCTACCTTTATTATCCCTATCTTTAGCAAGACTGTCGGGCATGAATGATCGATACATCGTTGTATCACCGACATTATGATACATTATATTTGATACGCTGCTTGCAAAGTTAGCAGTTCCGCTATAAACAGCAGTGATCTGATGCATTCCAACACTCAAGCTTGATGTTGAATAAATAGCAACACCTGTTTGATCAATGGGTAATGAACTACCAAGATTGATAAGACCATCTTTGAATTGCACAGTTCCACCATCGGGTACGGAGCCAAAAACACTATCTTTAAATGTCACCATATCACCTTGATGTGAAGAACCGGCAGAAGCAGTAAGTATGCTTGTTGTTGCTTTTTGCCCAACTAACTGCGCTATCTGGTTAGATGTGCTTCCCGCAAAGTTACTCGTTCCACTATAATCTGCTGTGATGTTATGTGTTCCAGCTGTAAATGCTGATGTGGTGTATGTAGCTACACCATTCCCATTAATAGACACTGGTGTACCTAAATTAATTCCTCCATCCTTGAATTGCACCGTTCCACCATCCGGTACAGAGCCGTATACACTATCCTTGAACGTTACAGATTGTCCAAATGTGGATGGATTCACTGATGATGTCAGCACACTTGTTGTTGCTTTTAGCCCAACTATTTGTGCTACCTGGTTAGATGTGCTTCCTTCAAAGTTGCTCGTTCCACTATACTCTGCCGTGATGTTATGTGTTCCAGTTGTAAATGCTGATGTCGTGTATGTAGCTACACCGTTCCCATTAATAGACACTGGTGTACCTAAATTAATTCCTCCATCTTTGAATTGCACCGTTCCACCATCCGGTACAGAGCCGTATACACTATCCTTGAACGTTACAGATTGTCCAAATGTGGATGGATTCACTGATGATGTCAGCACACTTGTTGTGGCTTTCTTATTTACCACTTGTGCAATTTGATTTGATGTGCTTCCCGCAAAGTTACTCGTTCCACTATACTCTGCTGTGATGTTA
>CAYGZC010000362.1:0-3185 GCA_964354225.1 uncultured Chlorobiaceae bacterium
GAAATTCGTCATCCAGCTTGGAAAATCCTGAACCATTCCAATGACTGTAATGTTCAAGTCTTTTGCTTTTGACGAAATGTTATTCAGTGATGAAACCATGTTAGATCTTAAGCCAACACCATCTTCATTGAAAATCATCCACCGCCAAACCCATTCCCGTAGATAAGACACATTCAAGTATTGAATTGCTTCGAAGGCTTGAGTGGCGTTGAGACTTTCATTGCTCCATGAACTTCTGTAAGAGAGAGGTTCGCCAACGCCAAAGAAACTGCCATCTGCATTAATGTGATGAGTTGCATTTCGGGAATTGAAGTATATCCAAGATGCTAAGACCACAACAAGTAAAACCACTATACATATGCAGAGAACCGATTTCTTAACCATTCTGATCAAACTTTAGTATTGGCGAACCAGTAATTATCTTTTGATTTTTTCTTATATATTTTCATAATAAGAAATTCTTAAAAGATAATGAGGACAAGAGGTAGAACAGGAACAAGAATGTTTTTCAATTTTGATGTCAATTGTGTAATCGCTCTTTTGTTTTTCGTAACGCTTCGCGCATTTTAAGAAAGGAAGCGTACACTTTCGAAGGTGATGAGTAAACATATAGTATTGAAATGCATCTAGAGTGCAAAGGTGATAGGTGGCAGTATTATGGCGAGATACAAGATTGAAGATGAAAAAGCTGTTCGCTCAAACCCATTCTGTCCAAGATGTGGAGAAGGAGTTATGATGGCTGACAAGGGTGAATGGTGGTCGTGCGGAAAATGCGGAGACAGATACAACAAGAGGATTCATGTGAGAGATAAGAGAGAAGCAAGTGAAAACAGAAAGGTTGGAAAGATCTCACATGAATAATGTCAAGAAAGCCCTGCTAATAACAATCGCTTCCGACACGACTAAGTTTGGTGGCGGATTTAGAGGCCCATTTAAGCAGAATTACAAGTATGAATACATCCCTATTCCGGAATACAAGACAAAAGCCGACGGGAAAACATTTGCGCACTATTATGAAGGTGAGGAGGGCGACGCAACTTTTGGCAAAGCCCCCGGCAATAGACTGAATAAACCTCTCATTGAATCGTTGCATGAAGCTCATAGGGAGAAGCTCAAGTCCAAAGCAATTCACTATGATCCGGACTTCAAACATAAAACCTACGGCGACAACCCTGACAACACAAGAGGAAAGCAAGTTACTGAACTCAAACCGGACGATCTTCTTGTATTCTGTCCCTCCTTGGAAAATTATGATGGATCATGTGATCGTGGAAGATTCATTATTGGCTATTTTACAGTGCAACAAGCTTACAACTTTGGCAAGAAGGATTTTGAGAAAGAGTATAAATGCACAAGAAAGGAAATCGTTGAAGAGTATAAGAATCAAAACGCACATTTTTCGAAGGCTTTCGCTCGTGCTCAGTGGAAGGAGTCTCAGGAAGATGTTCTCAGAAGATACTCAAAGAAGAACAAATATCTTGTTCTCATTGTAGGCCAAAGGTGCAATAGCGGTCTATTCGAGAAAGCTATCCGACTCACCGAGCAACCAAAGGGAGCCCACGCTAAAGACTACTATCTCATGAGACAGGAAATAGTCAAATCTCTTGGCCTCGCAAAGGAACCATATAGGCTGCATTATGGTCGGGGATGGAAATGGGTTCGTGGCAAGCATGTGGAGAATCTGCTTGAGCTGTTTCGTAAGGAAGGCGGAGGTTTACACAGAGCAGGGCAATAACTGAATACATATAACCTCTGCGTGCACTAAGAACTAAGAGTCTTGAGAGATATAGTCGCGTGTGCACGAAGCGCACGGAATTTAGATGCTATTTTTCAATTGCTTTGCTATAGAGAAGACTTCTATAAGGAATTATATCCCTGTTCTGTCAGTCTGTTACAGGGGAGAAACCAAGGAGGTTGGAGTAGATAAAAGCAACGAAGGCACTTGTGTTTCTTGTTCTAGCATCCATAGCATGGATTTTTCACTGTGAAGCTTTCATATATCCAGATCCAGAACCTGTTCACAATGTTCAGCTACGTGTTGAAGTCCATCCAAATGAAGCAATACCTGGCGACTCTATCTCAATTTATGTAATAGTAGACAATCAAGGTGATTTTGTGGAAAACCTTTCGGTTGCAGTATTTTATAATGATACAATCGCCGCACCATCAATATCCATAACTAATCTTTTGAACAAAACGTCTGAAACCTTGAATTTTACATGGGACACAACAGGCATTAGCGGTTACTGCACAATCAAAGCTACCGCAAGTGTGGCTATTGCTGAAGGCGGTCTAGACAATATTACGTCATATTTTGATGAAAAAGTGATCCTAAATTACAGAGCATTAACCATCAAGCTAGCAGGGGATACCCACTATCTTCTAAATGAAACGTCGATGATTGAACTATCGGCATCTGCTAAAGATGCTCTTACGATGGAATATTGCTCAGGTGCGAACGTCTCACTTGAGATATACGATAGTGATGGTGATCTCTGGGCATCTCCAACAATGACAGAGGATCCGCTTACTCTAGGAACATACGAATGGATAAGTAACGACGCAATTAGTGATCTAGGTCTCAAACAAGGAGCATATTTTGTTAAGGTATACGCTTCATACAGGGGAGGACCGACGGCAAACGATGCACTCCTCATGCATATGATTCAGCCATATGAAGGAGACAACAGCATTCAGCCATATGAACAAAACAATAACATTCCGATCTTTATAGCGGCTGCCATTATCGCTGCCGCATGCTCGCTAGCACTGATTTTTAGAAGACAGATTACAAACAAATACCGTTCAAAGAACTGAACATGTGCTTCTAGCAACAAACTTATAACATTGATCTTCCCATCGCATGCGCTCAGGTGCAAATGCAATTGTCAAACAAGAGAAATGTTGTATTGTATTTGGATAGAGATCTAGTTGAAAAGACGCGTAATCTTGGCTTCAATTTGAGTAAGACGTTTGAAAATTACTTAAAACAGCTAACCACACAATTCTCACAAGTCTCTACACTAAACAACTGTGAATCATCTTGCAATAAATCATCTTGGTGGGCCGAGCCGGACTTGAACCGGCGACCTTTGGCTCGTAAAGCCAATGTCCTAACCAAGCTAGACGACCGGCCCACTTCCTTTTGACTAACAGAGGCAGAATTATTAAGTTTTAGGTCAATG